>NZ_JAPWHT010000665.1:0-3943 GCF_027270795.1 Streptomyces sp. ActVer | reverse complement strand
GGCGGGACGTCGGTGAACCACGGGCGTCCGGGCGGTGCCCGGTCGCCGCTGCCCTGGAACGTGCCGCGCATCGCGGGGTCGGCGGCGACCTGTTGGGCCACCTCGTGCGGCACCGCGACCGTGGTGCCACCCGGCACGGTGTGCACCTGGATGGGGACACCGGGCGGTGAGGTGGCCACCTGGAGGTCGAGTTTCTCGTGTTCGGCGAGCCGGGCGAGAACATGGGTGATCGGGGTCGCCCACCCGCGTCCGCCGCCGTCCTTGTGGTGGAGCAGTCCGACGACTTCGTTCGCGTCGTTGACCAGAACGCTTCCCGAGTCGCCGTCGTAGGCGAAGAAGGTGGTGTCACGCGGCCCGGCGTTGGGGTGCGGGTTCGGCGTGATGATGATCATGTTCTGGATTTCGTTCGTCGTCGCGGTGAAACCGGTGATGAATCCGCCGGTCAGCCGGGTGACGGCGCCTCGCTTGCGTACCTGGTACGACTTGCTGTTGCCCTCTTCCCGGGTGAGTTCGTGTATTCCCGCCACCCGTCCGATCCCGGCGATCTCGGCCTTCCACTTCATGCCTGGCGACAACCGGACCACCGCCTCGTCACGGTCGGCGTTCTTGTCGCCGCCGGCCCAGACGCCGATGATGTCGTTGCAGCAGTTCTTGCTGAGGTGATCGCCGTCCGGCTGGCCGATCTCGGTCCGGTCCTTCTCCATGGTCCGGATGTCCGGAGCGTGGGCCACGTGCTGGTTGGTGAGCGCGTAACCCACGTCGGGGTTGGCCGCATCCCACAGCAGACAACCGAGCGTGCCCGAAGCGCTGCTGCCCGCGGTGGTGAGTGTGCCCCCGCCGATCACAGGTCGGTATGTCTTGGAGTCCAGGGCCAGCCGCGTCGCGTTGAGCACACCGGTGGGAGGACCGGCCAGCGGGGTCAGGTCGCCGCCGGTCTCCACGTCGGTGGGGACGCCGTCGATGTCCGCCGGGATCAGTTCGTCCGGTGGGACCTTGGCGGCCGGGCGTTTGTCGCGGACGAAGACCTTGATGGAGGGTGTGTCGGTCGGTAGGCCGGCGACCACCTTCGCGCCGAGTGCCACGGCGGTCACGCCGGGGACGGCGAGCAGCCGCGGGGTCGCGTCCTGCTTGACCCGTTCGATGGCCTCGTAGTCGGGACGACCCGGTTCGGTCTCGGGCATGACGCCTCCTCAGCGCTCGGCGGGCGCGGCGGGCACCGCCATGCCGGGTTCAGGTGGTGCGGCCGTCGGCTGCGCCTTGGGCACGACGTGGACCTGGCCGTTCTTGGTCGCCGTGGCGAGCTGGACCGGCAGCCTCTCCAGGTCTTGGAACCGCTGGAGGATCTGGTCGATCGGGAGTGCGCATCCCTTGCGTACGGTGACACCGGGCGCAGGCTCATCCGATCCGTAGTGCAGTGCGACGACCTGTGCGTTGTCGTTGACCACGACGCTGCCGGAGTCGCCCCCGTCGGAGAAGATCAATGTCCCGCCCGCACGAACCGTGGGGTTCGGATTGGGCATCACGACCAACACGTTTTTGCGCTCCGTCAGGACGCCGTCGGTCCTCGATGTGATGGTGGTGTTGACGGATTCGACGATGCCGCCGGTGAGCCGGGTGCGGGCGCCCCGCTTGCGCACTTGGTAGGTAAGGTTTTTCGCGTCATGAACGGTGACCGTGTAGGCGCCGGTCACCGGACCGATTTCGACGATCTCCGCCCGCCACTTCGTGCCGACGTCGAGCTGGACCAGCGCGGCGTCCCGGACCGTGTCCAGACCTCCTCCGGCGAAGACGCCGATCCCGGCCGAGAGATTCTTGACCGGGCTGGGTGTCAGGCCCGGATGGCCGACCCTGGTGACGTTCACGACGGGCAGTTGCCCGGCGACGATGGCCGCCAGCACGTGGTAGTTGGTCAGTGCGTACACCTTGCTGGGGTCGGTGGAGTGCACCAGCAGGCACCCCAATGTGCCCCGCCCGACACCGATCACATCGGCCTGCAGACGTCCTCCGCCGACCAGCGGGCGATAGCGCTTCGTGTCCCAGTCGATGTTCGTGGTGGTCGACGCGCCCGGAGTCAGCGGATCCTCGGGGGGCAGCGGATCCGTGTCGGCAGGTGCGGGCAGCGCATCGGGTGCGGCAACGGACAGTTCACTCACATCCACGCCGACCCCTTCGAACTGCGGGGGCAAGGTCTCACCCGCAGTGAGTTCAGCGAGTGGCTGTTTGCGGCGGACGAAGACCTTGAGGACGATCTCGCCGGTGGGCCTCCCGGCGCGTTCCCGGCCGCCCAGTCCGACGCCGGTGACTCCGGGGATCCGCATCAGCTGCGCGGCGGCCCGTTCCTTCAACGCGAGCAGGCGTTCATCGGACATGGCCGGAACCCCCGTGCCCGTGGCGCCGGACTTCTTGCTGCGGCCGGGAGTGACGCCTGTGTTCGTCGGGTCGGTCGTGTAACAGCACGCTGTCTCCCGCTTCCTGTAGAGGGGGAAGGTCTCCCGCGGCAGTCGTTCATCGCCTCCGGCACGAAGGCGTCCTGTCCCGCCGGAGCCCCGTTGCCAGGGCGGTTCGGCCGGCGCCCGTGCGTGTGACGCGAATGTCCGCATCGACGTCCCTCCGACAGTGGAGGGACGCTCGGTTGACAGCGTGGCGGGCCACATCGGGTCTGTCGTGCTCTGTTCCGTTCAACGGACCGGACGACGATTCTCCGCACCCCAACCCGCACCGGTACCGGCCTCAGGCCGGTGCGGGACGGGGCGGGTACGGTCCCTGGGCCAGACGTTCACCGGGACTTGCGGTGGCGGCATCCGCGGCGGCGCGGCCGAGGCGCTGGAGGAGTTCGGTGCGCAGCGGATCCGTGTCCGGGAGGCCGAGTTCGCCGATGACGGCCAGGGCCTGGGTCCAGGCGGCGCGGGCCGCGTCGGGGGTGCCCGCGCTGTGGTGGGTGTCGCCGAGGCAGACGAGACCGGCGGCCTCGCTGTGGCGGTCGCCGGTCTGGTGGAACAGGTCTACGGCCTGCCGGTAGCAGTCGACGGCCTGGGGGTGCCGGCCGAGGTGGTGGTGGATGTAGCCGAGGCTGTCCTGGATGTGGGCCTGCCCGTTGAGGTCTCCGGTCTCCTGCGCCAGGCCGAGGGCCTGATGGCAGTGCGCGAGGGCCTCGTCGTGGTCGCCGAGTTGGGCGAGGATCCAGCCGATGTGGTTTAGGGCGGCGGACTGGCCGGCCCGGTCGTCCGTGGCCCGGTGGTGGGTGAGGCTGAGGTGGGCGTGGCCGAGTGCCTGCTCGTGGTGGCCCAGGGCCTCGGACATCCGGGACAGGTGCTGGTGGATGCGGGCCTGCCCGGCGTGGCTGCCGAGTTCGCCGAACAGGTCCAGCGCGAGCAGGTAGTGGGCGCGGGCGTCGTCGGGGCGGTCGAGCCGGTCCTGGGCGAGCCCGAGACCCCGGTGGGCGTCGGCCTGTCCTGCCTTGTCGCCCTGGCGCAGCGCGGCCTCCAGGGCGGCGGTGTGGACGGTGGTCAGTGCCCGCCAGTATCCGTGCCGGTCGAGGAACGTGGTGAGTGCCGAGGCGAGCCGCCAGGTGTGCTCGTCGAAGCCGGCGGCTGGAGCCTGTTCCACGGCGGCCAGGAGCACGGGGTGCGCGGCGGTGAACCAGGCTTGTGCCTGCCGGTGGTCCGACAGCGCCTCGGGGGCGGCGCCCGGCCGGGCGGGCGGCAAAGGGGCCGGGTTGGGCCGGGGAGTCAGCAGGACATCGGCCCTGTGGGCGGTGTGCAGGTAGTGGTCGAGCATCCGGTGCGCGGCGGCCTGCCGGACGTCGTCGCTGTCGTACGTGGCGGCCAGCTCGGCCGCGTAGGCGCGCAGCAGGTCGTGGAAGACGTACCGGCCCGGGGCGTGTTCGGTGAGCAGGTGCCAGCGGACCAACTCGGCCAGCAGGACACGGGCCCGCGGCGAAGGT
>NZ_JAPWHT010000664.1:0-3945 GCF_027270795.1 Streptomyces sp. ActVer | reverse complement strand
CGGCGGCGGGGTCAGCGGCGCCTGGACGCTCCTGGAGCCGTCGATCCGGGCCGCGCTCACCGCCGAACCCCCCGTCAGCGGCCACCCGCTCCGGGTCGTACGGGCCGGGCTCGGCACCGCGGCCGTGGCTGTCGGGGCCGCCTCCCGCGCCCGTACGGAGTCCAGGGAACCGCTCACTCCGCTCCGGTCCCTCTCCGAAGGCATCAACTCGGCCAATTTCAAGAGTGGTTGACCGCTTCTCACTCCAGCTCAAGATCAAAAAAGACAACTCCGGCCATCTGGGCGCTCACTTGACTACCAGGCGTCACACACGATTGGCTCCGGCCAGCAAAAGTCCGACAGTCGGCACACCTGATCCGCCGACGGTCACACCGACTTGACGCTCCCCATCCGCTTGCCCGGCCGCACAGCGAGGTGCCATACCCCCCATGAACACAACTCCTTCAAGTCCCGTCCACTCCGGGTCCGCGCGCGCCACGGCACTTGCCGCCGCCGTCTGTCTGCTCGCATCCGGCTGCTCCGGCTCCGGAGGATCGGACGCGGGCTCGGACGCCGACACGGCGGGGAAGGCGAGCGCCAGCGGGATCAAGGTCGCCCTGATCACCCACGGCGCCCCCAACGACGCCTTCTGGGAGCTGGTGCGGAAGGGCGCCGAGGCCGCCGCCGCCAAGGACGGCATCGCGCTGACGTACGAGGCCAACCCCGACGCCAAGGGCCAGGCCGACCTGGTGCGGGACGCGATCGCCGACCGGGTCGACGGCATAGCGGTGACCCTGGCCAAGCCGGAGGCGATGAAGAGCGCGGTCGCCGCGGCCAGGGCGGCCGGCATCCCCGTGGTCGGCCTCAACTCCGGTATCGACGCCTGGAAGTCCGACGGTCT
Source organism: Streptomyces sp. ActVer (assembly GCF_027270795.1). Lineage (NCBI taxonomy): Bacteria > Bacillati > Actinomycetota > Actinomycetes > Kitasatosporales > Streptomycetaceae > Streptomyces > Streptomyces sp. ActVer. Next base: position 3,065 of record NZ_JAPWHT010000664.1, on the reverse strand, counting down.
GCTGCAGTACTTCGGCCAGGACGAGAGCGTCGCGGGCCAGGCGGTAGGCGACAAGCTGGACGCCCTGCGCGCAAAGCACGCCCTGTGCGTCATCCACGAGCGGGGCAACGTCGCCGTGGAGGCACGCTGCGCCGGGGTGAAGAAGACGTTCGCCGGCCGGACCGAGATGCACTACGTGGACGGCACCGACATGGACGCGGTGACCGACTCCGTCGCGGCCGCCCTGCGACAGGACCGGACCATCGACGAAGTCGTCATGAACGGCGCGGAATTCGCGCTCGCGGCGGTGAAGTCGGTGAAGAAGGCGGGCAGCAAGGCCGAGGTCGCCACCTTCGACCTGAACAAGGACCTGGTGAAGGCCGTGCAGAGCGGGGACGTGCAGTTCGCCGTGGACCAACAGCCCTATCTGCAGGGCTACCTCGCGGTGGACGCGTTCTGGCTGTACAAGACCAACGGCAACTTCAGCGGCGGCGGCGAGGAGCCCGTGCTCACCGGACCGGCCTTCGTCACCAAGCAGAACGTCGCCACGGTCTCCAAGTTCGCGGCCAACGGAACGCGGTGAAACGCCCCGTGGCCGACCGGCCGGACGACGGTGCCCGACCCGTCGAACCGCCGGGCGGGACCGGCTGATCCGGTGTGCGGGACCGGCTGATCCGGTGTGCGGGACCGGCCGGTCCCGCGTCGTCAGGTAACAGCGTCGCCAAGGTTTGGGGTACTCACCGTGCGTACGGTCACTTGTACGGATAGCATCCTGCGCATCCCCTGTGCTGTTCCGGACACGCGGTCACCCGCCGCCCTTGTCCCCTCTCTCACCCCTGCTGACCACCCGGCTTCCGCCAAGACCCCTTCCGCTCACCGCTGATCGCTCTAGGACGACGATGTCTCCACGGACAGGCTCCCGCCGCCGTCTCGGCTCCATACGTCTCTCACTGATCCTGCTGGCTCTGGTTCCCAGCGTCACCCTCGCCGCCATGTGGGGCGTGACGACGATCCAGATGTTCTCGGAGGGTCTGCGGCTGCGGGACCAGACGGAGCTCAGCAAGTCGACCGGGGCCATGGGCACCGAGGCGACGCTCGCGCTGCAGCGGGAGCGCAGTCTGTCGGCCGTACTGCTGGCCAGGCCCGGCAGTTCGCGCACCGCCCTGGACGAGCAGCGGGCCCGTACCGACAAGGCGGTCGCGACACTCGTCGGCCAGTCCGACGCGATCCAGAAGGCCCCCGAGCGGATCAGCGACCGGATGTACTCGGTCATCGCGTCGGTGGGCAGCCTGGAGTACTACCGGGGCCAGGTGGACAACCCCACCGACATCACTCCCGACCAGGCGCTGGACCAGTACACCTCGATCATCGACGACCAGATCCACGCCTTCCAGGAGCTCTCCCAGGTCGACGACGGCGAACTCACCTCGCAGGCGGGCCCGCTGGTCGCCCTGGAGCACTCGGCCGAGCTGGTCTCCCAGGAGGACGCCCAGCTGCACCTGGCCTGGCCGTCCGGGAAGCTCGACGAGAACGCGTGGAACCACTACGTCCAGCTGGTCAACACGAAGCGCTGGCTCGTCGAGGACCAGTTGGTGCCCTCGCTGCGCGGCTCGGTGAAGGCGCAGACCGAGCGGATCCTCCAGGGCCCGGAGTGGAAGGCGCTGGAGGGCGTCGAGGACCAGGTCGTCGCGGCCCGGGCGAAGGGCCTCACCGACGGCCGGAAGATCACCCTGCCGGACGCGCAGAAGCGGTGGAGCCCCGCGTTCGACAAGCTCGGCGACCAGTACACCGCCCTGATCCGCCAGGAGACGGCGGCGCTGCTGGAACGCAGTGACGACAGGGCCGAGGACCTGCTGATCAAGGCGGCCGCGCTGAGCACCGGCGGATTCGTCGCCCTGCTGGTGTGCGTCCTGATGTCCTGGCGCATCACCCGCTCCCTCTCCCGGCGGCTGCGCGGACTGCGTATCGCCACCCTCAGCCTGGCCGAGGAGCGGCTGCCCGACGTGGTGGCACGGCTCAACCGCGGCGAGAAGGTCGACGTGGAGTCGGCCACGCCCCCGCTGGACTACGGCCGGGACGAACTCGGGCAGGTGGCCCAGGCGTTCAACGCCGCGCAGCGCACGGCGGTCCACACGGCGGTCGAACTCGCCGACACCAGGCGCGGCTTCCAGAAGGTCATCCTGGGCATCGCCCGGCAGAGCCAGAACCTGGTCAACCTCCAGCTCACCAAGCTCGACGCGCTGGAGCGGCAGCACCAGGACCCGGACATCCTCAAGGGCCTGTACGAACTGGACTCCACCGCGAGCCAGTTGCGCCGCTACGAGGAGAACCTCGTCATCATCAGCGGCGAGCAGCCGCGGCGCAGCTGGACCGAACCGGTCGCGCTGATCGACATCCTGCGCAGCGCCGTCGGTGAGGTCGCCGAGTACCAGCGGGTGGAGGTGAACACCGAGGAGGAGGTGTTCCTGACCCCGCCGGCGGTGGCGGACGTCATCCACCTGCTGGCCGAACTCATCGACAACGCGACCGCGTACTCCCCCGCGCCCAGCCCGGTCGGGGTGCGGGCCGGGATGGTCGCCAAGGGGCTGGCCGTCGAGATCGAGGACCGCGGTCTCGGCATGTCCGACGAGGACTACGCCTCGTTCAACACCCAGTTGGCGGTGTCCCCGCAGTTCGACGTGGTGGCGCTCGCCGACGACCTGCGGCTCGGCATGTTCGTGATCGCCCGGCTCGCCACCCGGCACGGCATCACCGTCACACTGCGGTCCTCGCCGTACGGGGGCACCACCGCGATCGTGCTGATCCCGCACGAGATCGTGGTGCGCGAGCCCCTCGAATTCGAACCACCCTCCGCGGACGCGGAGAGCGCCGACGGGGTTCTGCCGGCCGCCCGGGAGCAGGGCGGGGAACCGGCCGGTGAGCCGGTTGCCGAGCCGGTGGGTGTCGCCGCGAAGGGTTCGGCGGACCGGCAGACCCACGAGCGCTCGCGGGAGGCGCAGCCCGTCGCCCGGGCGCGGACACCTCAGGCGGCCGAGACACGGGTCGCCGCCGGTGCGGCCCGCTCCGGTTCGGCCGCGGCGGGTTCC
>NZ_JAPWHT010000663.1:0-3947 GCF_027270795.1 Streptomyces sp. ActVer | reverse complement strand
CCCGGCCGAGCGGATCGCTTTCATGTTGGCCGACGCCGTCCCCTCGCTGGCGCTGACCATCACAGAGGTCGCCGGGCGCATATCCACCGGACCCGCGCTGCTGCTGGACGACCCTGCGGTAGTCGCCGAACTAGGCGCCCTGCCGGCCGACGTTCCCGGCGACACGGAGCGGACCCGTCCGCTGCTGCCGCAGCACCCCGCGTACCTGATCTACACCTCCGGCTCGACCGGGCGTCCCAAGGGTGTGGTGATGTCCTGTGGCGCGCTGGTCAACCTGTTGTCCTGGCACGCTTCCGTCATCCCCGCCGAGGCTGACTCGCGGGTTGCTCAGTTCACCGCGATCAGCTTCGATGTCTCGGCCCAGGAAATACTCTCGGCCCTCTTGGACGGCAAGACCCTTGTGGTACCGGACGAAGAGATCAGGCGTGACCCTGAAGAGTTCGTCGCATGGCTGAGGGAGCAAAAGGCCACCGAGCTGTATGCCCCCAACCTGATGGTGGACGCGCTCGGTGAGGCTGTGGCGGAGCACGGCACTGAGCTGCCACGGCTGCGTCATGTTTCCCAGGCCGGCGAGGCCCTTGCGCTCAGTGATCGGGTCCGTGACCTTTGCGGGGCGGTCGGGACGGTGCTGCACAACCACTACGGTCCGACCGAGACACACGTGGTCACCGCCCACACCCTGCCGGCGGACCGGGCGGCATGGCCCGGGGGCACCGCGCCGATCGGCCGTCCGGTGTGGAACACCCGGGTCTACGTCCTGGACCCGGCGCTGCGGCCGATGCCGGTGGGTGTCGCGGGTGAGCTGTACGTCTCCGGCGCCCAACTGGCCCGCGGCTACCACGCCAGGCCGGGACTGACCGCGCAGCGGTTCGTTGCGAGCCCCTTCACCCCGGGTGAGCGGATGTACCGCACCGGCGACCTGGCCCGCTGGAACGCTGAGGGACAACTGGAGTACCTCGGCCGTACGGATGAGCAGGTGAAGGTCCGGGGTTTCCGGATCGAGCTGGGTGAGGTCGAGGCCGCGCTGAGCGCGCATCCGTCCGTGGCCCAGGCGGCGGTGATGGTGCGTGAGGACCACCCCGGGGACAAACGCCTGGTCGGCTATATCGTCCCCGACGGTGGCCACACCAGCGGTGACGGTGGCACCGCCGGGGTTGACCTGGCTGCGCTGCGCGCCCATCTCGGCGCGATGCTGCCGGAGTACATGGTGCCGTCCGCGTGGGTGGTCCTGGAGAGTCTGCCGCTGACGGCGAACGGGAAGCTGGATCGACGGCAACTCTCGGCGCCGGACCATACTTGGTCCACGCCGAGCCGGGAACCCTCATCGGTCCAGGAGGAAATTCTGTGCAGAATTTTCTCCGAAGAACTGAATGTGCCTCACATCGGCGTCGAGGACAACTTCTTCGAACGCGGAGGACATTCACTTCTGGCGGTCAAGCTGGTGAGTCGGATTCGTTCGATCATGGGTGTCGATGTCTCCCTCCATATGCTGATGGAAACACCCAGCGTCGCAGGACTCGCACACCGGCTCAGCCTTCCCGCGACGAATGATTCGCTTCGTATGCTCCTTCCCATCAGGACGCACGGGAGCCGGCCGCCCCTCTTCTGTGTTCATCCGCGATCCGGGCTCAGTTGGTGCTTCGCACCTCTGGCCGGATTCGTACCTCCTGGTATGCCGTTGTACGGCTTGCAGGCGCGGGATGTCGACGGCGCGGGTGAGTTGCCGGGATCCATCCGGGAAATGGCAGAGGAATACGTCAAAGAATTGCGCACCGTGCAGCCGTCCGGTCCGTACCGTCTGCTGGGATGGTCGATGGGAGGCCGTGTGGCGCAGGAGATGGCTGTGCAACTGCAGGAAGACGGCCAGCAAGTGGCACTCATCATCATGGGAGGCTATGCGCCGGCTCCACTGGAGAAGCTCAACGCGGACGAGACCGACCGGGATTCTGTAGGCATTGTCCGTCAAGCGATTCAAGAACGTGATGGCAACGGTCCCGGCGACCATGTGGACGTATCGGAAATAATAGACGAGGCGCCTTCTCTTCGTGATCTCGCCGGACTTCCGGACTACTTCCGCAGTGAGATCTCAGAAGAGGAGGCTGAAGTAAGGGCGAGGATTATTGCGAACAATACCCGTATCTATGTGAAGCATTATCCTCGCAGGTTTCACGGCGATCTCCTCTTCATTTCGTCGGACGAGCTGGAGGATGGTTGGGGTCGTGCCATGTGGCAACCCTACGCTTCCGGTCACATAAGCGAGTCACGGTTGCCTTGTTCTCACGACGATATGGCCAATCCCTCCATGCTCTCTGTGCTTTGGGGCGCAATTGCGGGTTGGCTGTCCACGGCGAAGGACGGATAGTCGTCGACTGAGCTGGTGTAACCCGTTGGCCGCGGTTGGCCACCCCGACATGTCTACCCGTGAATGACAGATAGGACTGAATGATGACGAACCCTTTTGAGGACCAGGACGCCAACTACCTTGTTCTGAAGAACGAGGAGGGGCAGTTCTCGCTTTGGCCCACATTCGTCGACGTGCCTGACGGGTGGGAGTCGGTCTTCGGAGAGGCAGCCCGTCAGGCATGCCTCGACTTCATCGAGCAGACCTGGACCGACATGCGCCCCCAGAGCTTGATAGACGCCATGAACGGCGGCTGAGCGGGGTCGGGGGCTGGCGGCGGCTGATGCTCCGTCTCCCGTCCCCGCCGCTTCACTGGCATAGTCGCGTGATGCTCGGTTCATGCCGATCTGTCGGCACTACGGTGCCCCCGGAACGTGACAGTCTTCCGTGCATGCTTCTGGTCGACGGCTTCGCGACAGCTTGAACCGCGCAGATCGCGTAGGCGCGAGGCCTGCTTGCTACGGCACACGATGTTCTGGCAAGTCTTCGATCGGGTCAGTAAACGGCGTCTTCGAAGTTATGCGGTGCGGAGGTGTCCGGGGGCTCGGCGGGTGGTGACGCAGCGTGCTCGGGGCGTTGGTTGGTCGGGTTGCGGAAGCCATAGGCGGCGCGGCCGGCGAACTTGATCACGCGGTTGATCCCTTCACTTGTGGCGTTGTTGATGCGGGTGTGGACGAAGACTTCGATCTCGGGCCACCAGCGGTCCATGACGAGGGCGAGTTGACGGACCGGTGTAGCCGCCGTCGGCCCACTCCGTGATAGCCGCCTGAAGCGGCCGGTTGCCGTCGGCAGAAGCGTCCGGGCGCCGTCCCGGTCGGTGGTGGACGCCGGTGTGACCAGCACGGTCAGCAGGAGTCCGAGCGTGTCGGTGAGCAGGTGCCGCTTGCGACCGTTGGTCTTCTTGCCCGCGTCGAAGCCGCGTGAGTAGAGGGCGATTGTGGCCTCCGCTTTGACCGACTGGGAGTCCACCACGGCCGCACTCGGCTGCGGTGCACGGCCCTGCGACCGGCGGACCGCTTCCCGTAACCGCTCGTGCAGCTCGGTCACCAGCCCTGTGTCCCGCCAACGGGCGAAGAAGGCGTAGACCCGCGGCCAGGGCGGGAAGTCCGCGGGCATCGCCCGCCACTTGATGCCGTTGTCGAGATGCCGTTGTCGACGAGGGAGCGAACCGCGTCGACTATCTGCCCGGTGGCAGTAGCCCTCCGGACGCCTGCCGCGGCCCGCCCGCCAGCCAGCCCGGAACCGGTAGCAGTTCTCTCATCAGAGCCCATTCGGCATCGCTCATGTCCGAGCCGTACCGGGGCCGGCGAACCGGCCGGTCCACCGCGTTCCCGTGTCTGTGAGCGAGACAGTCACACCCCCGAGTGGGCGAACTGGACCCGGCGACCACGACCACGTGACACACAACAACAAGGCCTCTTGTCTCTCGCTGGACTCGACATCCGCGAGCCACCAAGAGGCCCTTCTTGCGATGGCGTCCCGCCGAGTGGTGTAGCAGATCAAGCTGACGGAATCACCAGGTCGCGGCCCGAATCGCCCTCGTCGG
>NZ_JAPWHT010000662.1:0-3947 GCF_027270795.1 Streptomyces sp. ActVer | reverse complement strand
GCCCGTCACCCCCGTACGACCAGCCATCGTCACCGCGCCGGCCGGAGCCGCGACGCGAACCGCCGCCCGGCGTTGTGCCACCGTCCCGCGGACCGTCATCGCGGCGCGGACCGTCGTCCGGCCGCCCGTCCCCCTCCGGATCGCCGTACGCGGCCTCGGCGTCCCAGGCCCCGAGACCGTACGGCCCGTCAGTGTCGTCGTACGCCCTGTCGCTGTCTCCGGCCGTGCCGCCGGCACCCCCGCGCCTCTTCCCTTCGGAGGCGGCGGGGTGGACGTACTCGGCCCAGTCGGTTCGCCGTGTCACGGACTAGCTCTTGGCCGCCGCGGCCTTGGGCTTGACGGCCTTGGCTGCGGGAGCGGGAACCGTCTTCGCGGCCTCGTCCGGGGCTGCCGAAACCGCCGCGTCCGCGCCCGGCTCGGCGGTGGGCTTCTCCGGCTTCACGCCGACGCCCAGCTTCTCCAGGATCTTCTTCTCGATCTCGTTGGCGAGGTCGGGGTTGTCCTTCAGGAAGTTGCGCGCGTTCTCCTTGCCCTGGCCGAGCTGGTCGCCCTCGTACGTGTACCAGGCACCGGCCTTGCGGACGAAGCCGTTCTCCACGCCCATGTCGATCAGGCCGCCCTCGCGGCTGATGCCCTGCCCGTAGAGGATGTCGAACTCGGCCTGCTTGAAGGGCGGCGCGACCTTGTTCTTGACGACCTTGACGCGGGTGCGGTTGCCGACCGCGTCCGTGCCGTCCTTCAGCGTCTCGATACGGCGGATGTCGAGCCGCACCGAGGCGTAGAACTTGAGCGCCCGGCCACCGGTCGTGGTCTCCGGGGAGCCGAACATCACGCCGATCTTCTCGCGCAGCTGGTTGATGAAGATCGCCGTGGTCTTCGACTGGTTGAGCGCGCTGGTGATCTTCCGCAGGGCCTGGCTCATCAGACGGGCCTGGAGACCCACGTGCGAGTCGCCCATCTCGCCCTCGATCTCCGCGCGCGGCACGAGGGCGGCGACGGAGTCGATGACGATGAGGTCGAGGGCGCCGGAGCGGACCAGCATGTCGACGATCTCCAGAGCCTGCTCGCCGTTGTCCGGCTGCGACAGGATCAGGTTGTCGATGTCGACGCCGAGCTTCTTCGCGTACTCGGGGTCGAGGGCGTGCTCCGCGTCGACGAAGGCCACCTGGCCGCCGGCCCTCTGCGCGTTCGCCACCGCGTGCAGGGTCAGGGTCGTCTTGCCGGAGGACTCCGGGCCGTACACCTCGACCACTCGGCCGCGCGGCAGACCGCCCACGCCGAGGGCGACATCGAGTGCGGTCGACCCTGTGTGGATGACCTCGATGGGCTCGTTCGGCCGCTCGCCGAGGCGCATCACCGCGCCCTTTCCGAATTGCCGTTCAATCTGTGCGAGAGCGGCGTCGAGCGCCTTCTCGCGGTCAGTACCTGCTGCCATGGGTTCCACCCGATTTGCTTGAGTCGATCGCTTCACGTCAAAGACGCTAACGCCTGCCACTGACAATGCGCCCCGACGCCCGTCCGGCCTGTGGATAACTCGGGCGCTTCTCCACTAAATCCCCGTCGACATCCCGTCTCAGGCTTCGCCGGAGCCTCCATCAGAATGGATGTTCGATTTTGGTGTCAAGCGCACCACGCGCTTCGACGGGAGCGTGTCGCGAGCCGTACCACCCGGCTGCTTCCAGGGTCGTACGGGCGGCCCCGCCGGTGCGCTACGAGGCGTCGCGGGGTTCTTCGTCCTCCGCCGTCCGCGCCTCGCGGGGCCCCTTCAGGGCGCGTCGTATGCGTGCGAGGAGAGTGCTCGTACCCCGCTCGCGGCGGCCGTGGACCCGGGGGTCGTCCGTGACGTCGTACCGCTTCACGTAGGCCCCCAGGAAGGCCTGCAGCGTGGCGACCGCCGGGATGGCGATCAGCGCGCCGACCGCGCCGAGCAGGGCGGTGCCCGCGATGACCGACCCGAAGGCGACCGCCGGGTGGATGTCCACGGTCTTCGCGGTCAGCTTGGGCTGCAGCACGTAGTTCTCGAACTGCTGGTAGACCACGACGAAGATCAGCACCCACAGCGCGTACCAGGGGTCGACCGTGAAGGCGATCAGCATCGGCAGGGCGCCCGCGAGGTACGTACCGATGGTGGGGATGAACTGCGAGACCAGACCCACCCAGACGGCGAGCACGGGCGCGTAGTTCACGCCGAGGGACTCCAGCAGGATGTAGTGCGCGATGCCGGAGATCAGTGCCATCAGCCCGCGCGAGTACAGATAACCGCCGGTCTTGTTGACGGCGATCTCCCACGCGCGCAGCACCTCGGCCTGCCGTGCGGGCGGCAGTACGGAGCACAGGGCGCGCCGCAGCCGCGGGCCGTCGGCGGCGAAGTAGAAGGCGAACAGTGTGATCGTCAGGAGCTGGAAGAGCCCGCCCAGCACCTGGGTGGACACGTCCAGGACACCGCTCGCGCTGTTCTGCACGTACTTCCGCAGCCAGTCGGAGCGCAGCAGGCCCTCCTGGATGTCGACGCGGCTGAGTTCCGTGTGGAAGGTCGTGTTGATCCAGCTGATCACCGAGTCGACGTACTTCGGGAAGTCCTCGACCATGTCGATGATCTGTCCCGCGAGCATCGAGCCGAGCAGCGTGACGAAGCCCGCGCTGGCGATCATCACGAAGAGGAAGACGATCCCGGTGGCCAGCCCCCTGCGCATGCCGAACGAGGCCATCCAGCTCACCGCGGGCTCTATGGCGAGCGCCAGGAAGAACGCGATCAGGATGTTGATCAGCAGCCCGGTCAGCTCGTGGAAGGCCCAACTGCCCAGCTGGAAACAGGCGATGAGAGTGAGGGCGAGCACCATGGCCCGTGGCAGCCAGCGCGGCATGCGGGCACCCGTCTCGGCCGCGCCCCCGGCCGGGGGCCTGGGAGGTGTCGTGCCGAGCGGGGAAGCCTGCTGACCGACGTGCGCGGTCTCATCTGTCGATGCCACGGACCAAGTCTCGCCCACACCTCCGACAATCGACCCCCGCCCCCGGATCTTCGTGGCCCGTCAGCGGTTTTCGTAGGGAACGTTCACCGCTGTACACACCGCGCGCCACACGTCCTTCGCCTCCCAGCCCGCGTCCAGCGCCTGCCGCACCGTGCGCCCGCCGAGCTCCGACATCACATGATCGCGCGCGAAGGTGTCGGCGTACCCCGCTCCGAAGTGATCCGCCATCCGCTGCCAGAAGACCGTCAACCGCATGACTCCAGTATCCCGCCCCTGAGAGTGGGCCCGAGCCGGGACCGCTTGCCGAGAACGCTTTCCGCCCTACGGTCTGACTCATGGCCGAAACAGGAGCATCCCCACTCCCCCCGACGCCCCCGGCGCACACCCCCCTCGCCCGCGCCGGGCACTTCGTCTGGCTCACCGCGCGCGTGCTGGAGCAGCGCCGTTTCGCGTACCACTTCCTGGGCGGCGATGCCGACGCGGTCGAGACCGCGCTGTCCGCCTACCGCAACGAGGACGACGGGTACGGTCACGCGCTGGAACCCGATCTGCGCGGCCCGGTCAGCCAGCCCCTGCACACCGGGCACGCACTGCGCGTCCTGGACTCGATCGGGCGCTGTGGCGGGCAGCGGGTGGAGCGCATGTGCCGCTATCTGACCTCCGTGTCGACGCAGGACGGCGCGCTGCCGACGATCCATCCCAGCCAGCGCGGCTATCCGGCGGCGCCCTTCCTGCCGATCGTCGACGACCCGCCCAGCGAACTCCTGGCCACCGGCCCCGTAGTGGGCCTGTTGCACCGCAACGAGGTCTGGCACGCCTGGCTGTTCAGGGCCACCGACTTCTGCTGGCAGGCCGTGGAGTCCCTGGACAAGTCGCATCCGTACGAGATCGAGGCGGCCGTCGCCTTCCTGGACTCGGCGCCCGACCGCCCGCGCGCGGAAGCGGCCGCGGACCGGCTCGGCCGCCTGGTGCGCGAAC
>NZ_JAPWHT010000661.1:0-3978 GCF_027270795.1 Streptomyces sp. ActVer | reverse complement strand
GCACGCCACACTGCGACCGGCCCTCGCCCGAAGGGACCGGCAGTCGAAACCCAGCGGCCGCGCGAACTGGCCGACCCTCCCCGGGCCCCCCACCCAACCGCTCCGCGACTTCATACGCCTCCCCCAGGGAATGCCGAGCAGCAGCAGACTCCCCCGCAGAGACCCCCGGAACGGACGCAACTCCGGGCGAGTACGCGGCGTTCATCACGCTCCCGAGAAGCGCGATCCCGATCCCGGCCCCGAGCTGGTACGACGTCTCCCCGATCGCCGCGGCCCCACCGGCCTGCTCCTGCGGAGCCTCGCTCAGCATCGACTCGTACGCCCCGAAGAGCGTCACCTCCAGCCCGAACCCGAGCAGCACGAACCCGGTCAGCAGCAGCGGAGCGTTGTCGTGGCTCCCCATGCCCGTCAGCGTGATCACCGCCGCGGCGGTGAGACAGAACCCGGAACAGACCATGGTCCGCGGCCCGAACCGCTGCAGCAGCTTCGCCCCGACAAGCCCCGCGGCCATCGCGGCGACGGTGAGCGGCAGCAGCCGCAGCCCGGTCTCCAGCGGAGAGAGGTTCAGCACGAGCTGGAGATACTGCGCGGCGATCAGCTCAAGACCGACGAGCGCGAGCATCGCGAGCACGATGCACCCCACGGACGTACTGAACGCGGGCCGCGAGAACATCTTCAGGTCGACCAGCGGATGCCGACGCCGCCGCTGCCGCCGTACGAAGGCGAAGAGCAGCCCGGCGCCCACGAGAAGCGGCACCGCCGTGAAGGCGCTCAGCGGGGCCTCTCCGCCACCGAGCCGCTTCACACCGAGAACGACGCCGAAGAGCCCGGCCGCGGCCATCAGCGCGCCGACGACGTCCCACGGCCCGTCGCCGTCACCGGTCGACTCGGGCAGCAGCAGCCGCCCGACGGGCAGGCTGACGAGCATCAGCGGGATGTTGATGAGGAAGACCGAGCCCCACCAGAAGTGTTCGAGCAGGAACCCGCCGAGCAGCGGTCCGACGGCCGCGCCGACCGCGGCGACGGCACTCCAGACACCGATCGCGAGCGCCCGCTCGCGTCGGTCGGGAAAGACCTGCCGCAGGATGGACAGCGTCGCGGGCATGATCATCGCGCCGCCGACACCGAGCAGGGCGCGCGCCGCGATGAGCACCTGGGCGCTGTCCGCGAAGGCCGCGATGGCGGACGCGACGCCGAAGAGCGCGTACCCGAGGAGAAGGACGCGCCTGCGGCCGATGCGGTCACCCAGCGTGCCGAAGAGAATCAGCAGCGAGGCGCAGACGAGCGGGTAGATGTCGACGATCCAGAGCAGCTCTATCGCGCCGGGTGTGAGGTCCTCGGTGACTGCGGGCACTGCGACGTGCAGCACGGTGGCGTCCACGGCGACCAGCAGCAGGCTGACGCAGAGGACGATGAGGACGACCCAGCGGTTTGCACCGGCCCCGGTCTCCCGACGGCAACGCGCAGCGGCCGTGGTCGTCCCGGACATGTACGTACCTCCCAGATGTTCCCTCGCGTTCGGCGGATCCGCTGGGTGGGGACTCCCTGCGGCTGCGGCCCAGGAGGAGCGGTGTCCCGGGCCCACGCAACAAAGGCGAGTGAGTGGTCAGGGTACGCGAGTTCCCGTCGAGGACAGGTGGCGGACCTCTCACGTTCCTTTCAGACACGTGTGGCATGCGCCACGCTCCCCCGTGGGCGAGCACGCCCCGCCGGGGTCCGCGGTTCCGGGCGGCGTCGATAATCGGGCCCGTGACCGATCTTGAAACGCCCGTCGCGCCGCCCCGTGCGGGACCCGCCTGGCGCCGTGCCGCGCCCGCTCTCCTCGGATACGCGGCGGTGCGCGCGCTGGGCATGGTGACGCTGGCCGTGTGGAGCGCCGCGCGGGACAAGAGCCCGCACCAGTTGCTCTCCGCCCGCTGGGACTCCCTCTGGTACACGCGGGTCGCCGAGCTCGGCTACGGCTATGAGGTGCGGCTGCCCAACGGGGACGTGCACTCGAACCTGGCCTTCTTCCCGCTGCTCCCCTGGCTGGAGCGGGCCTTCGCGGCGGTCACCCCTCTCTCCTACGCGGACGCGGGCCTGCTGGTCAGCGCGCTGGCCTCGCTCGCCGCGGCCTGGGGGATCTTCGCGGTCGCGGACCATGTGTACGGGCCCCGGGCCGGGATCTGCGCGGTGCTGCTGTGGGCGGTCCTGCCCGTCGGCATCGTGCAGTCGATGGCGTACAGCGAGTCACTGTTCACGGCGCTCGCCGCCTGGTCGCTGTACGCGGTCCTGACCGGCCGCTGGCTGACCGCGGGCCTGCTCGCGTCGCTGGCCGGCCTGACCCGCCCGGTGGGCGCGGCGGTGGTCGCGGCCGTCTGGGTGGCGGCGATCGCCTCGTTCGTACGGGAGCGGAGTGTTCCGGCACGGACCGGCGCACCGAGATGGCGGCGCGCCCTGGCGATGCTGATCGCGCCCCTCGGCGCCGCCGGCTACGTCCTGTGGGTCGGCCGTCACACGGGGAAGGGCCCGCTTGGCTATCTCGACGTCCAGGCGGGCTGGCGCAACGGCTTCGACGGCGGCTACGCCTTCGCCCGCTTCGTCGGTGACAAGTTCACGTCGTTCCCGTCGGCCCTCGCCGGACTCGCCCTGATCATCGGGGTCGGCCTGCTGGTCTGGCTGTACGTGATCTGCGTACGGCAGCGGCAGCCACTGCCGCTTCTGGTGTACGCGGGGGTCGTCACCCTGCTCGCCCTGTGCGCGTCGAGCTACTTCGGCTCGAAACCACGCCTTCTACTGCCCGCCTTCCCCCTGCTGCTGCCCCCCGCCCTGGCCCTCGCCCGACTGCGAACCTCCAGGTCGGCTTGGGTGCTGGGCGGTGTGGCTGTGGCCTCGGCGGCGTACGGCGCCTTCTGGCTGAACGGCTCCGGCCCGCCGTGATCACCCGGGACGGCGGGTGAGCGGCCGGAGAAGTGCGTGCGAGCATTCGGTGAACGAATTCAAAAGCGTCTCAAAACTTCACATTGGAATGATCAATCGAATGGAAGGAGGAGCGCACGGGGGATTCCATAATCCAAGGAAATAAACGCCCTCCTGAGAGCAATCCCACATCACATCGTCATCACAAAGAGGGTGCTTCGGCCTGGAACACAGCTCACTCGCTGTAACGTCGATTGAGTGCGTACCGAACGAAAGCTGACTCGTCTGGACCGGGTCTTCGCCCGGCTGGACCGTGAGCCGGAACGACCGGCCCACATCGACGTGCCCAGGATGAGCCGGCACCGGGTGGCCCTCTTCGCGTCCACGCTCGCCTTCTACGTCGCCATCGTGTGGGCCATCGTGATCACGTCGTGGCTGGTCCGGTTCGACTGGCAGGTCATGTTCTTCCGGCCGTACCAGCAGTGGCCGGAGCTCCACGCGTTCCTCGACTACTACGTGGTGCTGGGCCAGCGCGGCCCCACCGCCGTGATGATCGCGGCCTGGCTGGGCTGGCGTTCCTGGCGGCAGCACACCCTGCGCCCGCTGCTCGTCCTGGGCGCCTCGCTGCTGCTGCTGAACATCACGGTGGGCGCCGCGAAGCTGAGCATGGGCCGTCTCGGTCCGCACTACGCGACCAACGTCGGCTCGAACGAGATGTGGCTGGGCGGCGACATATTCCCTTCGGGCCACACCGCCAACGCCGTCGTGACCTGGGGCATCCTCGCCTATCTGGCCTCGACGCCGCGCGCCCGCCGCTGGCTGTCGGCCGTCTCCGCCGTGGTCTCCCTCGGCGTCGGCCTGACCACCGTCTACCTCGGCACGCACTGGTTGAGCGACGTGGTGCTCGGCTGGGCCGCGGGCCTGCTGATCCTGCTCGCGCTGCCCTGGTGCGAGCCGCTGATCGCGCGCGCCGAGACCGGGATCCTCGACCTGCGCGACGCCTGGCGCACCCGCCGTCGCGGCACCGCGCCCGCTCCGGCCGCCCCGGTGGGCGCTCCCGTGGCACCCTCCCCGCTCGAC
>NZ_JAPWHT010000660.1:0-3980 GCF_027270795.1 Streptomyces sp. ActVer | reverse complement strand
GGTGCCGCGCCCGCCGGGGTGCGGCGCCGCGGCGAGGAGGCCCAGCGGGCGGCCGCCGCCGGTGACCTGAACATCCTCATCGGCTACGACCTGCGCTTCTGGCGCGAGCTCAGCGGGCTGTTCGGCAACCCGTACCTCGCCGACTTCCTGCACCGGCTGCGCGTCCAGTCCTGGGTGTGCGCGGTCCAGCACCTGCGCCGGGTCGACGACCTGCGCGGCCGCCTGTGGGCCGAGCACACAGCCCTCGTGGACGCCCTCACCGAACGCGACGCCCCGACCGCCCACACGATCGTGACCGCGTACGACGCGCACTCGGTGGCGCTGATCGAGCAGTTGGTGGCGGACTAGGGCGGAGGATCCCGGCCGAGGGCGCGGGTGGGTGGTCCGGGTTGGGCCGAGGATCCGGGGCCGGAAACGGCGGGTGCGGGGGTGGGGCCGTCAGGTGTGGGGTATTCGACGTTCACGGCGGGGCCCGACCGCGCTTGCACCCATTACGCTTTCTTGACCACCGTGCTACGCGAGGAGCTCTCAGTTGGCCTGTGACCTGTGGCTGGTCCCGCTCGTCGACGTGTTGTGCCACACGCCCGACAACCCCTTCGCCGAGGAACTCGCGCTCTACGACAAGGTCCTGGGCGAGGCCGGACTCCCGCCGGTGCCGGTCTACGCCTACATGCCGGGCCTCTCCGGCGATGTGGCACCGGTCGCGGGCTTCGACTACGACGCGCTGCACTTCCTGCGCCGCGCGTATCTGCTGCAGGTGTGCGGGCTCGCGGTGACGCCGGTCGACGAACTGGGCGGCGACTACGAGCAGTTGCTGGAGATGTTCGACGCCACGGCCCAGCAGTCGCACCTGGTCTGGCACTACGACCACGCGGGCGCGTACGTGCCGGTGGACTTCCCGCACCCGCTGTCGAGCGACGAACTCCTCGCGGGCGGGGGCCCCTTGGGCTCGTCCCAGGCCCTGCTGCGGGAGCTGGAGTTCGTCGCCCCGACGATCGGCATCGACCCCGCTGTGCCGCCCGTCGCGCCGCAGCCGCCCATGGCCCCCACCGAGCTGGAGGAGCCGGCCGCGCCCGCGCCCTTCGACTCCAGCCCGTTCGCCCGCGAACGGCATGTGTGGCTGGGGCTGCACGCGGCGGCGACGCGGAGCCTGGCGCAGGGCTCGATGATCATCTTCAGCTAGCCCTGCCGTCGTCCGGGGCCCGCTGTACGGGTGCCCTGCTGTACGGCGTTACGACGTGCAGACGTCGGTCAGTTCGTCGGCGGCGGCGTCGATCCGGCCGGAGTCCGGGCTGGTGTCGCCGTCCAGGACGGCCTTGTTGTAGTCCTTGACGGCGTCGTTGAGGTCGTCGACCGCCTTGCCGACCTTGTCGTCGTTCGTGCTGTCGCCGTCCGTCCTGTCGTTGATCCTGTCGAGGTTCTTCTCGATGGTGTCGATGGACGAGTCGGTCCGCGTGGGATCCTTCACCGCGTCCGCACCGGCCTCGTGGATCGCCTTGAGGCTGTCGGCGATCGTGTCGGCGTTCTTGAGGCAGCTCAGCGAGTTGTCGAGGTCGTCGTCCTCGCATCCGGTGAGCAGCCCGGCAGCGAGCGTGACGGCTGCCAGGGTGGTGACGACGGTGACGGTACGGCGTACCGGGCGACGGTTCGCGGCCATGGAATGAGCCTTCCTGGATCGGCTTGTGATGCCGTCCACGATTCCGTCGTACTCGCGCCGCCACGAGGGACCGGCCCCCCGAGTCCGTGGTGTAGCGGGCTACACCATCACGCCCCGGCGGTCAGCGCAGCTCGGACAGCCCCTTCTGGAGGTCCTCGCCGTTCATGATCGGGCAGACCTCGACCTCGGCGTTGAACTGGGTGAGGAACGGCTCCCCGACGGGAGGCAGCTCCGAGCTGTCCTGCATATCGAAGAACAGAAGGCAGGTACGCCGGCCGCCCAAGGGCGCGAAGTACGCCGCCTCGGGCTTGAGATGGTCCAGGATCTCCTTGATCAGCTCCGGCATCTTGCCGCTGCGGATCGCTTCGTTCGACTTCTCCGTGTCCAGAGTGGCCTTGAGCATGACGCGCATCGCGCTCACCTTCTCCTGATCGACGCACGCACGTTTGCACCATCAAGCCTATGCCCGCCATGTGAGGTACGCCCACTCTTGTGCCTGGGCGGAGGCGGCGGCCCAGACCTCACCGTCTCCGGCAGGGCCTGGGCCGCGTTCGTCTCCGGTCAGTTGAACTTCCGCCAGTCGTAGGTCAACTGGTACTGGCCGCCGTGGCCGCTGAAGGTGACCGTCTTGTCAGGGCTGTTGTCCTGGCCGCCGAACGTGTTGGTCAGGCCGTGGATGACACAGCTGACCGTGTACGGCTTGAAGACGTCGTCGCCCCACAGGCCCTTCAGCCACTCGAAGACCTGGCCGACCACGAAGCCCACCGCGATACCGACGGCGATGCCGACGGGCCCGCCGGAGGCGCCGATCGCGCCACCGATCGCGGCCGCGACCGCCGTGACAACCTTCTCCTTCACCTTGTCGAGCAGGTTGTTGAGGAAGTCCGCGAGGCCGCCCCAGTCGATCTCCGCGAGCACGAACGTGCAGAAGTACGACTTGGGGAACGTCACCTTGCTGCTCTCGGTGAGGCTGAAGGACGTGAACCGCCGCGGCGGTGAGTACGTCTGCACGACCCCACTGCTGAAGCTCTTCACGCGGAACGCGGAGACCTTCTTGGTGTCGCCGTCCTCGTCGACGGACGTACCGCCGAGGTCGATCTCGTCCTTGCCGATCTCGCTGGTCTCCTTGACACACTTGACCCGGTGGATGCGCAGCTCCAGATTGCGCAGCTCCACGCCGCTCGCGGCGGCGGCCGACGCGATCCCCTCTCCGGTCAGCGCCTTGGCCATCCGCTCCAGCTCCTGGACCGGGAACTTCAGGTTCTGCGGGAACGCCAGCCTGCCGGCCTGTGCCTCGATGCCGGTCCTGGACTTGAGGTCGACCTTGGCGAGGTCACCGAGCCGCTTCTGACGGGCCGCCCCGCCGCCGAGCTCCGTCATGACCTTGTCCGCCGCCTGCTTCTGCTGTCCCTCGGGCAGTACGCGGAAGCGGCTCGCGAGCAGTTGCTCGACGCTTCCGGCCTCGTCCGGCAGCGGGTAGGCGCGGGGATCCGCGTGGTGCGCGGCGACCTTGTCGGCCGCCAGCTGGATCTCCAGCGCGACCCGCTGGGCCACCGCCTTGAGTTTGGCGCTGGGTATGTCGGTGACTTCGAGTTCCTTGTCATCGGCCATGAAAACTCTTCCCCCCTGTTTGACTGATGGCGCGAGCCACAGACGCTAGGGCCCCGATGCCGGGAAACGACCTCGGGAACGACCCGGGAGAGTCCCTAGTCCTGTCCCGGGAGCGCAACCTCCTGGCCCGCCAGCAGCGCGGCGAGGCGGGTGCGCGAGGGGACTCCGAGCTTGGCGTAGATGCGTCCCAGGTGGAACTCCACGGTCTTGACGCTGATCACCAGCTCCCGCGCCACCTGCCGGTTGGTCAGACCGGCCACCACCCGTCCGGCCACCATCCGCTCCTGCGCGGTGAGCGACGAGGCGCCTGTCCGCAGCCGCGCCTGCCCGGGGACAACCGGACCTCCGGCGCCCGCGCCTCCAGCGGCCGGACCACCGACGGGCGCACTTCCGCTTCCGGCGGCCGGCCCACCAACTGGCGCATCTCCGACGGCCGGACCACCAACGACCGGACCGCCCACAGGGCCGCCAACCGCCAACTCCCGCTCGCAGCGCTCCAGATCGGGCCGCGCCCGCAACCGTACGAGAAGACCGCGGGCCTCGCGCAACTGCTCGCCGGCCCGGGCCCGCTTGGACGTTCGGCGCAGGAACTGCCCGTACGCGAGATGCACCTGGGCCCGGGCGAAGGGCTCCTCGGTGCGGCGGGCGTGCCACAGCGCGGCCCGGAACGCCTTCTCCGCGACGGCCGCGTCCCCGACGGCGGCCGCCAGGG
>NZ_JAPWHT010000065.1:0-32661 GCF_027270795.1 Streptomyces sp. ActVer | reverse complement strand
CGATCTGGCCGCGCCGCTGGCTCCGTACACCCGCGGCACCACCCTCTCGACGGTCGCGGTCCCGCGCGGCGGCTCCGGCTACCGGCGGCTCGGCGACGGGCCCGCCTGGTCCCGTGTCGTCCGCGGCGATCTGGCCGCGCCCAAGGCCGGCCGGGGCGAACGGCGCACCGCGCTCGCCGCGTTCGTGCAGTTCACCGACCTGCACCTGGTCGACGTACAGCACCCGCTGCGGTACGAGTACCTGCGCTCCCAGACCGCCAGCGCCTGGCGGCCGCAGGAGGCCCTGTCCGTGCCCGGCGCGGTCTCGCTCGTCGAGCGGGTCAACGCGCTGCGCGGCGCCCCCGTCACCGGCTCGCCGCTGCACTTCGTGATGACCACCGGCGACAACACCGACAACAACGCCAAGACGGAACTGGACTGGTTCCTGAAGGTGATGAGCGGCGGCCGGATCACCCCCAACTCCGGTGACCCGAACCGCTACGAGGGCGTCCAGAACAGCGACCTCAAGCTGTACTGGCAGCCCGACGCGGCCCTGCGCGACGCCGACAAGCAGCTCGGCTTCCCGCGCATCGACGGCTTCCTCGCCGCCGCGATCCGCGAACTGCGCAGCCCCGGCCTCAACCTGCCCTGGTACTCCACGGTCGGCAACCACGACTCCCTGCCCGGCGGCTGCTACGCGCCCGGCGACTCCTTCTTCGCCGACTTCGCGGTCGGCGGCAAGAAGCTGATGACCCTCGACGAGTCGGAGGGCGTCGCCATCTGGAACAACGTCAAGAAGGGCGGCGACCCCAAGGGCGCGGCCTTCAAGGCGATGCTCAAGTCCCAGGCACGGAGGATGCGTTCGGTCACCCCGGACGAGGGCCGCGCCCCCTTCACCCCCGCCGAGTACCTCCAGGCGCACCTCGACCCCGCGCACACGGGCGCGGGGCCCGTCGGGCACGGCTACTCGCAGGCCAACCTCGCCGCGAAGACGCAGTACTACACGTTCCGGATCGCCGACGGCCTGCTCGGTGTGAGCCTCGACAGCACCGACCCGGGCGGTCACTACGAGGGTTCGCTCGGCACCGCCCAACTGCGGTGGCTGGAGCGCACGCTGAAGGCGGCCGAGAAGAACAAGGAACACGTCATCGTGTTCAGCCACCACACCAGCAAGTCGATGCGCAACCTCCGCGAGGACCCGGCCCGCCCGGGCGAGCGGCGGCACGGCGGCGACGAGGTGCTCGCCCTCCTCGGCACGTACCGCTCGGTGCTGGCCTGGGTGAACGGCCACAGCCACAAGAACAAGATCACCCCGCACTCCGCCCCGGACGGCCGCTCCTTCTGGGAGGTCTCCACCGCCTCCCACGTCGACTTCCCGCAGCTCGCCCGGGTGATCGAGATCGTCGACAACCACGACGGCACGGTCTCCCTGTTCACCACGCTCATCGAGTCCGGCGCCCCGCACGGCACGGACTTCGCCGACCTCACCCAGACGGGCCTCGCCGCCCTCTACCGGGAACTCTCCTTCAACGCCCCCGGCGCCCGAACGGACTTGAGCGGCGAGCCGGGCGACCGCAACACGGAGCTGGTGCTGAAGAAGGGCTGAGGCTGTCACGCCCTTCCGGGGGCGCCCCTTCAGGGGCGCGGGGAACTGCGCGACAAGCCCCCACCGGCCCGCACCTCACGAACAACCTCCCGCAAGCCACTCACGAGTTGTTCAAGTAGGCCAACACCGCAAGCACCCGCCGATGCCCACTGTCACTCGGCGGCAGTCCCAACTTCGAAAACACATTCCCAATGTGCTTGCTGACGGACCGCTCGGTCACGACAAGAGCCTCGGCGATAGCCGAATTCCCGTGCCCTTCAGCCATCAGCTGAAGAACCTCCCGCTCGCGAGGCGTGAGCGAATCGAGCGGTGAGTCCCGCCGCCGCACCAGCAGCTCCGACACCACCTCGGGGTCCAACGCCGTCCCCCCGGACGCGACCCGGTCGAGCGCGTCCAGGAACTCGTCGACCCGCCCCACCCGGTCCTTGAGCAGATAACCGACCCCGCTCGCCCCACCGCCGAGCAACTCCGCGGCGTACGACTCCTCGACGTACTGCGAGAGCACGAGCACCGGCAGCCCGGGGATCTCCTTGCGGGCCGCGAGCGCCGCGCGCAGCCCCTCGTCGCGGAAGCCGGGCGGCATCCGGACGTCGAGCACGGCGACATCGGGGCGGTGCTCCAGCAGCGCGGGCAGCACCTCGGGCCCGCTGCCCGCGACGGCCACCACCTCGTGCCCGGAGGAGGTGAGCAGCAGGACCAGCCCCTCCCGCAACAGGGCGTTGTCCTCGGCGATCACCACACGCACGGCAGCTCCACTTCGATCACGGTCGGGCCCCCGACGGGGCTGTTCAGCCGCAGGGTCCCGTCGAGCGCGGCGACGCGCCGCTGCATACCGAGCAGCCCGGAGCCCCCGGCCTCGTCGGCACCGCCCCGGCCCGCGTCGCGTACGGTCACCCGCAACCCCTTGCCGGTACGGACGAGGCCGACCTCGGCCCGCTCCGCACCGCTGTGCTTGGCGGCGTTCGTCAGCGACTCGGCGACGACGAAGTAGGCGGCGGCCTCGACGGCCGCCGGGGCCCGCGCCCCGTCCCGCTCGCTGCCGGCGTCCTCCAGGCCGTCCACGGTCACGGCCACGTCCAGGCCGCTGCTCGCGGCGAGTGCCCGGACCGCGCCGGCCAGCCCGCGGTCGGTGAGGATCGGCGGGTGGATGCCCCGTACGACGTGCCGCAGTTCGGTCAGGGCCTCCTCGGCCTGGTCCTGGGCGTCGTCGAGGAGCCTGCGCGCGGCCTCGGGATCACGGTCGTACGCCCGCTTGGCCAGCCCGATCCGCATCGACAGGGAGACCAGCCGGGCCTGTGTGCCGTCGTGCAGGTCCCGCTCGATGCGCCGCAGCTCGGCGCCGTGCGCGGCGATCGCGCCGGCCCGGGTCTCGGTCAGTTCCTCGACCCGCACGGCGAGCTCCGCCCTGGGGGAGGGCTTGAGCAGGGCGGTCGACCACTTGGCGTCGAGGTCCGCGAGCCGGCCGATCAACGGCAGCACGACGGCCTCGCGGCGCAGCAGCCCGCACCACACCCCGTCGACGAGCAGGCCCAGCGGCCACAGCGGGATCGCCAGATACGGCAGGCAGCCGTAGGCGTAGTAGGCGACCATCCAACGCAGATCGGTGAAGGTGCCCGGATCGCGCACGGCCGTACGCACCCGCTCGCGCACCGTGCCCTCGACGGGCCGGTATGCCTCGGGGATCTCCTGGCCCGTCCACGCGGCCACCATGCGCCGCTTGGCCCCGGCGATCCGGCGCACCAGCAGGACCGTCTCGGGCAGCAGCCCGATGGCGACCACGCTGACCGCGCCGACGGCCCCGATCAGCAGGACCGTGACGAAGAGGTACGAGCCGAAGGACAGCACGGCGGCGGGCGCGAGCTGGCGTGTGGCCCACGCGGCCTCCCGGACTGTCTTCCGCATGGCGATCAGAGTAGGCGAACGGGGGCACGTGCGGACGCCTGACCACCTTCCTTTGACCGGCGGACACCTTCCCTTGACCTGCGGCCACCTCGCTGCCGGCCCCGCCCGTGGTGTAACCCGCTACACCTCCGGTTCGGGAGGGCACTCCCTCGTGGCGGCGGGCTGATCCCGGGATCGTTGATCTCAGTTGGTCCCAGTCGATCGCGGGAGCTCTCGGCTCCCCACCCCGGAAGGAAACTCCCCATGAAGGCGCTGCTCTCCTCCAAGCCGGTCCTGTGGTTCCTGTTCCTGTTCAACCTCGTCGTCGCCGCGGCCGCGCCCTTCGTCGTGGACGGCTCACAGGGCCTGATGACCGCCGTCGGCATGGGTGTCGTCTCCCTCGGGGCGGGCCTGAGCCTCCTCAAGGGGCGCGGGCAGGGGCAGCACGCCTGAGCTGCTCCAGAAGGGCCGAAACCTGCCCAACCAGCACAGGCACAGGCAACCCGTACGACATGCCACCGGGTCCCTCCCGTCGGTTCACCACGACGGACACGACGGATGGGACACGACGACTCATGACTGCATCCCGCACGCTGCGCCTCGGACTGACGAGCGCGGCCGCACTGGTCGCGGCCTCGCTCACGGCTCCGGTGGCCATGGCCTCCCCGGCCTCCTCCTCGGCCCCGGCCCCGCTCAGAGACCATGGCGCGACCCAGCGGGCGATGGACGCCGCCGTGCAGGACGGCGTCCCCGGTGTGGCCGGGCAGGCCAAGGACAAGTACGGGACCTGGAAGGGCACTTCGGGCGTCGGCAAGCTCAGGACGAAGCAGCCGCGTTCCGCCCACGACCGCTACCGCGTCGGCAGCATCACCAAGACGTTCGTCTCGACGGTCCTGCTCCAACTGGAGGCGGAGGGACGGCTCTCGCTCGACGACAAGGTGGAGAAGTGGCTGCCGGGGGTGGTCCGAGGCAACGGCCACGACGGCTCCAGGATCACCCTCCGCCGGCTCCTCAACCACACCAGCGGCATCTTCAACTACACCGACGACGAGGACTTCGGCCGGACCTACTTCCTGAAGGACGGCTTCTTCGAGCACCGCTACGACACGCTGTCGCCCGCGCAGCTGGTCGCGATAGCGACGGCCCACAAGCCGGACTTCGAGCCGGGCACCTCCTGGAACTACTCCAACACCAACTACGTCCTGGCCGGGATGGTGATCGAGAAGGCCACGGGTCACGCGTACGGGGACGAGGTCAGGCAGCGCATCGTCGAGCCGCTCGGCCTGCGCGCCACGTCGGTCCCCGGCACGAACCCGCACGTCCCCCGGCCGAGCAGCCGGGCGTACGGCAAGCTCGCCGAGACGACGACCGGCCCGACCTACGACGTCACGGAGCTCAACCCCTCCCTCGCCTCCGCGGCGGGCGAGATGATCTCCGACTCCGGCGACCTCAACCGCTTCTACTCGGCGCTGCTGCGGGGCAAGCTGCTGCCGAAGAAGCAGCTCACCGAGATGAAGACCACCATCGAGTCCGACGCGTTCCCGAACGCCGGCTACGGCCTCGGTCTCATCGAACGCAAGCTGAGCTGCGGTGTCGTCGTCTGGGGCCATGGCGGCGGCATCCACGGCTCGAGCTCGGAGGCCGTCACGACGGCGGACGGCCGCCACTCCCTCGCCTTCAACTTCAACGGCGACTGGTCGGGGGACAGCGACGCCGTGATCGAGGCGGAGTTCTGCGCCAAGTAACTGCCCGGAGGATGGGCCGGGTGAGCGTGCACGGAGCCGCTCACCCGTTCCCGGGAGGCACTCAGGGACCCCGGACCCCAGGACGGCCGGGCAACCCTCAGGCTCGGGCCCCGGAGCCGGGAGTCGGCTCAGGTGCTCCGGCCGCAGCCCGCAGCAGACGGAGCTGCCCGACCTCGGCGACGTTCTTCATCAGCTCGGAGTTCACCCAGCCGGCCATGTGGGCGACGGGGTGCTCCGGATCGTTCTGCCACGGGAACGGGGCGACGGCGTCCAACTCGGCGTCCGTGAACCGCTCCAGCACCGCCGGCCAGTCCCCGCGCAGACCACGCAGCCACTCGACGGCGGCCTTCCCGTCCCCCGGCCACACGATCTCGGTCCGGTCCCGGGGCACCCGCCCCCGAGCGTGATCGACGGCCACGCTCCACCACCAGCCGATGTGCCAGCTCACCCACCCGATCGTCGGAACAGGAATCGGGTCGGGCTCGGTCTCCGCCCAGTCCGCCACCCACCTCCCATCGGCATCCGGACGCACCGTCCAGCAGAGCGGCCCGGGCTCCCACAGGAAGTCCTCGTCCTCCAGCCGCTCCAGGTGGTACTCGAACAACGACCACGTCAGCTCGAACTGCCGGCGCAGCAGCTCACAACGGGAAACAGTCACCCGACGACCCTGACATGCCGTCACTCCTGCCGGGAAACGGTTGTCCAAGGGCGTACGCAGACCGCCCCGGACGATCCGGCGCGATCCCGCAGGCTGCGAACTATCCTGCTGCGCACGTGGATTGAGAGCTCGGGGGAAGCGTGGCAGCGAAGTCATCTGCGCAATGGGTGCCGTCCGCGCATCCCGCGCGACCGGCGTCACCCGTGCCGACCGGACCGGGCCATCGCGACGCGGTCCTCGTCCTGCCCGGGATCATGGGCAGCGAGCTGGTGGAGAGCGCGACCGGCCGTGTCCTGTGGGGCGGCTCGGACCTCCGTCGGTACGGCAGCGCCTGGGCGTCCGGCGGCTCGCTCTCGGCCCTCCATGTGACGGACGAGGAACGCGCGGGCGTGACCGGGCGCATCCGCGCGACCCGGCTGCTCCGCTTCCCCGCCTTCGCGCCCGTGCTGCGGGGCTTCGAGCCGTACACCAACCTCCTGGCGGGCACCCGGCGCCTGGCGGCCCACCCCGACGCGGTACGGGAGTTCGCGTACGACTGGCGTCTGTCGACCGAGCATGCGGCGGCCCGGCTGGCGGAGGCGGCGGACGACCACCTGCGGGCGTGGCGTGCCCACCCGCACGGCAGCCGGGACGCCCGGCTCACCCTCGTGGCCCACTCCATGGGCGGTCTGGTCGCCCGCTTCTTCATGACCGCGCTGGGCGGGGCCCGTGACGTCCGCACCCTGATCACCCTGGGCACCCCCTTCCACGGCTCGGTCCAGGCCGCGGGCCTGCTCGGCTCGGGACGAGGCACCCCGCTGCCGCTGCCCCGCCGCCGGCTGCGCGCCCTGGCCCGCACCCTGCCCGGCCTCTACGAGCTGCTGCCCGGCTACCGCTGTGTGGAGGAACCCGCCGGTGACTTCCGCCGCTTCACACCGTCCGACGCCGAATACCTGGGCGGAGACCGGGAGTTGGCCCAGCAGTCGCTCGACCGCAGGAAGAAGCTGAACGAGTCGGACGCCGGCACCCTCCCCCAACTGCGTGCGGTGGTCGGCGTCGGCCAGCGCACCCCACAGAGCCTGACCCTCGCGGACGGCACGGCGGAACTGCGCGAGTACGTCCCGGACGGCGACACCCGGCTCGACCGCCGCGGCGACGGAACGGTGTACCGGGAGGCGGCGGCACCGGCAGGGCCGCCCCCCTTCTGCCTCCCCCAGAGCCATGGCGCCCTCGCCCGCAGCGAGGAGGCGGTCGCGTTCACCGGCTCGGTCCTGACCGAACGCCCGCTGGGCCCGCCCCTCGGCGCGACCGAACTGGGCCTGTACGTACCGGACGTGGCGACGGCACGCGAACCGTGCCCGGTCGAGGTCGACCTGGTGGACAACCCGATCGCCGTCGAACTCCAGGTCTTCGACGTCTCCGAGAACCTGGAGATCGACCGCCCCCGCCTGTCCCGCCGCGACGGCCGCCTGCGCACGGACGTACGGCTCCCGTGGCCGGGCCTCTACCGCGTCGAGGCGAAGTGCGGCGGCTTCTCACCGGTGACCCAACTCGTCCTGGCGGTCGCCGGCGACTGAGCCCCGGCCCGGCTCATCCGCACCCGTTTCAGTGACGAAGAGATCGACCGGCTCCTCGCGGTGGCCTGGTGGGACCGGCCCGCGGAGCACATCACCGGGCACGTACGGACGATCATGTCGGGCAACGTCGCCGAGTTGGAGGCCGCCGTCCCGGACCGTGCGTGAAGGGGCGGACCCGGTCTTCCGGGACCCGCCCCTTCACTCCCCTCCGGGATGCCCCCGGTCCGTCACTACCGGGGCAGCACCACTACATACGCGGCCGGGTCGCGGTCCGCTGAAGCCATCAGTGCCGTACGTACGACCGTTGCCTGCTGTTCCATCGAGTCCCGCAGCTTCTTCGGGGTGATGTGGACGACCGTGATGCCGAGCCGCTCCAGGTGCTCGCGCTTGCGGGCGTACTCGGACCACATGGCGTCGTCGTC
Organism: Streptomyces sp. ActVer; assembly: GCF_027270795.1. Lineage (NCBI taxonomy): Bacteria > Bacillati > Actinomycetota > Actinomycetes > Kitasatosporales > Streptomycetaceae > Streptomyces > Streptomyces sp. ActVer. The sequence continues at coordinate 24,814 of NZ_JAPWHT010000065.1, read as the reverse complement.
TTGCCGAAGGCCTTGGCGGGGCGCGCGCGTGTCGAGTTCGAGGGCGACGGCGTGGTCGGGCCAGTACGCGTCGAGGCCGCCCAGGTGCGGGCCGCCGGGCAGGCGGAGGTCCACGTTCCAGACCGGGTCCGGCAGACCGTGCTCGTGGACCATGCGGTAGAGGCGGTCCTCCGCGATGGCCCGCCCCTCGGCGAGCAGCGAGTCGACGGCGTCCACCACATGCGGGCGGCTCAGCAGCCGCGCCTGCGTCAACTCCTTGACCACGGCGGCCGGTTCACAGTGCCCGCCGCGCACGGCCTCGGTGAGCAGCCGGCGTACGACACCCGCGTCCGCGAGGTCGGCGACCGCGTCGGCCAGGGCGCGCGGGACCGGGGCCACCGGGATACCGGTGATCTGCTCGGGCTCCGGCAGGCCCGGCGTACGGACGATACGGACACAGCCCGTCGAACGCAGCCGGCGCAGCCGCGGGACGAGGACGTCGATGCGGTCCAGCGAGAGAAGCGGGGGCGCCGACGAGAAGCGGTGCAGGGCCAGCGCCGCCAGGCCGGTGATCATCGCGTCGGCGTACCGCTGCGGGGCGTGCGGCTCGCCCGCGCCGGGCTGGGCGGGGACCGCCGGTTCGGCGGCGGGGGAGCGGGCCGCGTACAGGAGAACCGCGTGCAGCCGCTCCTCGCTCGTGGCCGGTCCCGGACGGAGCAGGTACACGCCCGGCAGGAGCTGCTGCCAGGTGCCGCCAGGCCTGCACTGCGCGTTGATGTCGGCGGGGCTCACGCCCTGCGAGCGCAACTGGGCGGTGGTCAGGACACGGAGCTGAACGTCGGACAGGTGGCGGAGGGGCCGGGGGGAGAGCGGGGTGTTGTGGTTCATGACCCGAGGATTTCCCGCCCCCGATCCTCCTGCTAACCGCTGTTACAGGCCCGTCGACAAAACCGGACAAGCTCGTCCTAAAGTGCAAGCGTTCGACTGCCGAAACCCCCTGGTCCTTACGGGGGTCACGGCACCGATTACCCGCATTCCGTAACTGTTATGGACGGGACGAAAGTCAACCCCGTGAGCCACCAGCCCCGTTAGGGGCGCGGGGAACGGCGCAGTCTTTTGGCTTTCAGGGGCGCGGGGAACGGCGCAATCTTGTGGCTTTCAGGGGCGCGGGGAACTGCGCGGCCAGCCCCCACTTACCCGCACCAGACAACGAACCGCACCCTTCATTCGCCGACGGCACCCGCACCGTCACACGCCTGCCCCCGCAACCCCCGAGCCAGATCATCCCGGGCCTCCAGCACCAGCCTCCTCAACGCAGGCGCAGCCGCCCCATGGGCGGCGAGCCACGCATCCGCCGCATCCAACGTCCCCCGAGAATCCTGCAGCGAGGGGAACAACCCCTTCACCACATCCATCCCGATCTGGATCGACCGCTCACCCCACACCCGCTCGATCACCTCGAAGTACTTCGACGCGTACGGAGCGGTCAGCTCGCGGTGCGACGACTGGGCAAAGCCCGCGATCGTCGCCTCGACCAGCGCGTTGGACAGCGAGTCCGACTCGACGACGGACGCCCACGCCTGGGCCTTGACCGCCGCGGAGGGCCGCGCAGCCAGGCACCGCACCTGATGCCGCTTGCCCGAAGCCGTGTCGTCCCGCGCCAGCTCGGCCGCGACGACACCCTCGTCGGCGACCCCGTGCGCGGCGAGCGGCTCCAGGAACGCCCAGCGCAGCTCCTGGTCGACCTCAAGGCCGTCGATCTTCGCCGTGCCCTCCAACAGGCCCTGGAGCAACTGGAGATCGGCCTCGCCGGAGGCGACCGCCGCGAAGAACCGCGCCCACGTCAGCTGGTGCTGGCTGCCGGGCTCGGTCAGCCGCAGCTCGCGCAGCGCACCCTCGGCGAGCAGCCGGCCGCCCTCCTCCCGCCACTCGGGCGCCGCGTAGTGGGTGAGCGCGGAGTTCGCCCACGCGTGCAGCATCTGCAGCACACCGATGTCGGTCTCGCGGCCCGCGAAGCGCAGGACCAGGTCGATGAAGTCCCGGGCGGGCATGAGCGCGTCGCGGGTCAGGTTCCACAGCGCGGACCAGCACAGGGCGCGGGCCAGCGGGTCGGTGATGTCGCCGAGCCCGTCCCGCAGGGCTGCCAACGAGCCCTCGTCGAACCGGATCTTGCAGTACGTCAGGTCGTCGTCGTTCACGAGCACCAGGTCGGGAGCCTCGGTGCCCACCAGCTCCCCGACGACCGTGCGCGGACCCTCGACGTCGACCTCGGCGCGCGCGTACCGCTCCACCGCCCCGTCGGGAGAGCGCCGGTACAGGCCCACGGCCACCCGGTGCGGCCGCAGTTCGGGATGGTCCGCCGGGGCAGTCACAGTGGCCTCCTGGAGGATCGCCAGCTCGGTGACGCGCCCCTCCGCGCTCAGAATCACCTGCGGAGTAAGGGAGTTGACCCCGGCGGTCTGCAGCCAGGACCGCGACCAGGTGGCCATGTCGCGCCCACTGGTCTCCTCCAGGACCGACAGCAGATCAACGAGCTGCGTGTTCCCGTAAGCGTGCCGCTTGAAGTAGCGGCGGGCACCCTCCAGGAACGCGTCCCGACCGACGTACGCCACCAACTGCTTGAGGACGGAAGCGCCCTTGGCGTACGTGATCCCGTCGAAGTTGAGTTTGGCGTCCTCCAGGTCACGGATGTCGGCCGTGATCGGGTGCGTGGAGGGAAGCTGGTCGGCGCGGTACGCCCAGGACTTGCGGTTGTTGGCGAAGGTGATCCAGCCGTTCGTGAAGCGGGTCGCCTCGACCATCGAGAACGAGCCCATGAAGTCCGCGAAGGACTCCTTCAGCCACAGGTCGTCCCACCACACCATGGTCACCAGGTCGCCGAACCACATGTGGGCCATCTCGTGCAGGATCACGTTCGCCCGGCGCTCGTACGACGCCTGCGTCACCCTGCCGCGGAAGATGAACTCCTCGCGGAAGGTGACGAGCCCCGGGTTCTCCATCGCGCCGAGGTTGTACTCCGGCACGAAGGCCTGGTCGTACTTCCCGAACGGGTACGGGTAGTCGAAGTTGTCGTGGAAGAAGTCGAGCCCCTGCTTGGTGACGAGGAAGACGTCGTCGGAGTCGAAGTGCCGGGCCAGACCCTTGCGGCACATCGCGCCGAGCGGGATCTCCAGACGCGTACCGTCGTCCAGGACGCGCTCGTAGGAGTCCGTCACATAGTGGTACGGGCCCGCGACGAACGCCGTGATGTACGTCGAGATGGGCTTGGTCTCGGCGAACTTCCAGACCCCGTCGGCCAGTTCACCGACGCCGTTGCTCCACACGACCCAGCCCTCGGGGGCCCGCACCTCGAACCGGAAGGGCGCCTTGAGGTCCGGCTGCTCGAAGTTGGCGAAGACACGGCGGGAGTCGGCCGGCTCGTACTGCGTGTAGAGGTAGACCTCGCCGTCCTCGGGGTCGACGAAGCGGTGCATGCCCTCGCCGGTGCGGCTGTAGGCGCACTGGGCGTCGACGACGAGTTCGTTGTCCTCGGCGAGGTCCTCCAGGAGGATGCGCGAGCCGTCGAAGACCGCGCCCGGGTCGAGGTCCCTGCCGTTCAGGGAGACGGCCGTGACGCTCGGGGCGATCAGGTCCGCGAAGGTCGTGGCGCCCGGTTCGACGCTGCGGAAGCGGATCGTCGTCACCGAGCGGAAGGTGCGCGGCCCGGCGTCCGTCCCGCCCACCGCGGAGCGCAGGTCCAGGGACACCTCGTACCCCTCGACGGACAGCAGTGCGGCCCGCTCGCGGGCCTCGTCGCGGGACAGATTCTCACCGGGCACGGGCGGCACTCCCTCGTGGCGTCATGGATACGCGTCGGGTACCCGTCCGGGTACGCGTGAACAGCACCGATCCTGCCATGTGCCCCTGACCCGGGACACCCGGGAATGGCACAGGTGACCGGTTGCGTTGGGGCTGAAGGACACGACCGAGGACCCCTGAGACCCGCACCGAGATCCGTACCGAGGAGAAGCATGTCCGAGCAGACCGCGCAGACCGCCGGCAAGACCCCCGTCGACTTCTGGTTCGACCCGCTCTGCCCCTGGGCGTGGATGACCTCGCGGTGGGTCCTGGAGGTGGAGAAGGTCCGGGACATCGAGGTCCGCTGGCATCTGATGAGCCTCGCGGTCCTCAACGAGCCGAAGCTGGACGAGCTGCCCGAGGAGTACCGCGAGCTGCTCAGCACGAAGGCGTGGGGCCCGGTCCGGGTCGTCATCGCGGCCCAGGAGGAGCACGGCCCCGAGGTGCTCGGAGACCTTTACACCGCGCTCGGCACCCGAATCCACAACCAGGGCGAGGGCCCCGGCAAGGAGATCGTCGCCGCCGCGCTGAAGGACGTCGGCCTGCCCGAGTCCCTCATGGACCACTGGGACGACACCCCGTACGAGCCCCAGCTGCGCGCCTCCCACAAGGAGGGCATAGACAAGGTCGGCCAGGAGGTCGGCACCCCCGTGATCGCGGTCCCCGGCTCCGACGGCGAGCAGATCGCCTTCTTCGGCCCCGTCGTCACCCCGGCCCCCAAGGGCGACGAGGCCGGCAAGCTGTGGGACGGCACGCTGATGGTCGCCTCGATCCCGGGCTTCTACGAGATCAAGCGCACGCGGACCAAGGGCCCGGACTTCAGCAACCTCTGACCGGTACCGGGGGAGCCGGCAGCGGTGGGCTCGGCTCGGTTCGGCTCAGCTCGGTTCGGGCAGGCGCAGAGGCTCCCTGAACGGCTTCTCGGTGAAGTAGGTCCGCAGGTTGCGGCACTGCTTGCCCTCGTCGTTCAGGGGCGCCATGCACACCATGAACCCGTCCACGTTCTTCTCGCCCGTCTCCTTCCTGAGCCAGGCCGCTTCCCGGGTTTCCAGGAAGCGGTGCTCTTCCTCAAGGCTCTTGCAGGTGAAGCAGCTTCGCTTGCGCATCCCGCAACCATCACCCGGAGCCTTCCGTACCGGAAGACCCCCGCGAGTCACGTCCTCGCGGGGGTCTTCCCTCTTTCCGCCTGCCCGCGCGAAAGGTGAGAAGACGATCACGAGGCAGGGCGCTTCGGGCCGCCCTCGGGGGGGCGGGGTGAGGCAGGTTCAGCGTGCGAGCAGCAACACGTCCGCGCGGGACTTGGCGGCCTCGTAACGGCGTGCCACGTCCTGCCAGTTGACGACCTGCCACATGGCGTCGATGAAGTCGACCTTCTGGTTCCTGTACTGGAGGTAGAAGGCGTGCTCCCAGGCGTCGAAGACCAGGATCGGCACCGAGCCCTGGCCGACGTTGCCCTGGTGGTCGTAGATCTGCTCGACGACCAGACGGCCGCTGAGCGGCTCGTACGCGAGTACGCCCCAGCCGGAGCCCTGAGTCGTCGCGGAGGCCTTCGTCAGCTGGGCCTTGAACGCGCCGAACGAACCGAACGACTCGGTGATCGCGTCGGCGAGCTCGCCCACCCCGTCGGCGGCGAGGGGCTCACCGCCGCCCTCGCCCGTCATGTTGTGCCAGTAGATGCTGTGCAGGATGTGCCCGGAGAGGTGGAAGGCGAGGTTCTTCTCCAGCCCGTTGACCGAGCCCCACGACTCCTTGTCCCGCGCCTCGGCGAGCTGGTCCAGGGTGTCGTTCGCCCCCTTCACGTACGCCGCGTGGTGCTTGTCGTGGTGCAGTTCGATGATCTCGGGGCTGATCACGGGGGCGAGCGCGGAGTAGTCGTACGGCAGCTCGGGAAGTGTGTAGACGGCCATGCCAGGTCCTCTCCGACCTCTTATTGCAAAGTACTTGCAAGTGCACGCTAGCAGCAAGAGGGCCCTCTCGCGAGGGCCCTCCGGTTGTTGCGTGGTCTTGCAGGTGCGGATGCGTTGTGGCTGGTCGCGCAGTTCCCCGCGCCCCTGAACGGGCTGCGCCCGTAACGGGTCGCGGCCCGCTCAGTTGCGTGCCCGCTGCCAGGCGTAGCCCACCGCTGCCAGGGTCACCGTCATCCCGCCCGTCGAGTACAACTGCACCCGTGTGTCCGGCTCCCGGGCCATCAGGACGAAGATCGCCAGCATGCCCGCCAGGGCTGCCCAGGTCAGTACAGGGAACGCCCACATGCGTACGGCCAGCTTCTCCGGGGCCTCGCGTTCCAGGGTGCGGCGGAGTCGGAGCTGGGAGGCCGCGATGAAGATCCAGACGACCAGGATCACCGCGCCGATCATGTTCAGCAGCCAGGGGAAGACGTCGTCGGGGCGCCAGTAGCTCAGCAGGACGCAGACGAAGCCGAAGACGGAGGAAGCGAGAACGGCGGTCCGGGGGACGCCTCCCGACACCCGGCCGAGAGCCTTCGGTCCCTGCCCCCGCTGCACCAGCGAGTACGCGATGCGCGAGGAGCCGTAGATGTTGGCGTTCATCGCCGAGAGCAGGGCGACCAGCACGACCACGTTCATGAGCTGGCCCGCGCCGGGGATGTCCAGATGGTCGAGGGTGGCGACGTACGGGCCCTTCTCGACGACCGCCTTCGAGTCCCACGGGACGAGCGTGACGATGACCGCCATCGAGCCGATGTAGAAGAGCGCGATGCGCCACATCGCGGTGCGCACGGCGCTCGCGACACCCCGCACCGGGTCCTGCGACTCGGCCGCCGCGATGGTGACGGTCTCCAGACCGCCGTACGCGAAGACGGAGGCGAGCAGACCGATGACGAGCCCTTCGCTGCCGTTGGGCAGGAAGCCTCCCTCGCCGGTGAGGTTCGTGAGGCCGGGGGAGTCCGAGCCCGGCAGGACGCCGGCGATCGCCAGCACGCCGAGTACCAGGAACAGCGTGATCGCGCCCACCTTCAGTGCGGCGAACCAGAACTCGAACTCGCCGAAGTTCTTCACGGCGGCCAGGTTCGCGGCACAGAAGACGACCATGAAGAGGGCCACCCAGGCCCACTCCGGCGTGCCCGGCAGCCAGCCCGTCACGATCTTCGCGGCGCCGATGCCCTCCAGGCCGACGGCCGTGCAGAGCAGCACCCAGAACGACCAGCCGGCGGTGAACCCCGCCCACGGCCCGATCGCCCGCTCGGCGTGCGCCGAGAAGGAACCGGAGGACGGATACGCGGCCGACATCTCGCCGAGCATCCGCATCACCAGCATGACGAGCAGACCGGAGACGGCGTACGCGACGACGATCGACGGGCCGGCGGCCGCGATGCCGGCACCGGAGCCGACGAACAGGCCCGCGCCGATCACCCCGCCGAGGGCGATCATCGACAGATGGCGCTGCTTGAGGCCGTGCGAGAGCGAGACGTCCGCGTCGGAGGTGCCGGGAGGGCCGGGAGTGCCGGGCGCGGGGTCGTGGGTGGTACGGGACATGGGTGCGGGTGGTCCCTTGCGTGCGAGGGCAAAAACGCCCACAGTCTGGGCAGCCCCTCCGCCCGCACGGAGGGGCCGCCCACTATGTGGACGCGCTCGACGCGGAGTGTGAGGTTCCGATTACGCGGCCGTCGGGTACGTGGCGACCGACGTGTAGTGCGAAGCGTCCCCCTGGATCGAGTAGCTCTCCTTGCCCTCGATGCCGACCGGTACGTCACCGGCGACCGTCACCCGGTTCAGGCGGCGCGGCAGGCCGTCGTAGTTGTCGATGGCGTAGTGCTGGGTGATGCGGTTGTCGAAGAGGACGAGCTGGTTCGGGGACCAGCGGTGGCGCAGGACGTTCTCGGGCCGGATGACGTACGCCTGGAGCAGGTCGAGGACCTTGCGGGACTCGCTCACCGACAGGCCGACGATCCGCTGCGCGAAGCCGCCGATGAACAGCCCGCGCTCACCGGTCAGCGGGTGGACGCGGACGACGGGGTGGGCGGTGCGGTACTTGATGGACGTGAACCGGGCGCGCTGGGCGGCCTGTTCCTCGTCCACCTCCTCCTCGGGCACGGCGTAGTCGTAGTCGTTGGTGTGCTCGGCCCACAGGGTGTCGGCGAGCAGCCGGAGCGGTTCGGGCAGGTTGCGGTAGGCGGCGGCCGAACTGGCGATCAGGGTCTCGCCCCCGTACGGCGGAATCGTGATGCTGCGCAGGGTGCTGGCCTGCGGCGGGTTGAGGACGAACGTGACGTCGGTGTGCCAGTTGTTGGCGGCACGGCCGCGCTCGCTGTCGACGGGCAGCACGTTCGGGGCGCCCTCGACGGCGGGCACGGTGGGGTGGGCGGTGGTCAGGTCGCCGAAGTGACGGGCGAAGGCCTGCTGTCCCTCGTCGTCGAGGTTCACGTCGTCGAAGACCAGAGCCTTGTGGACGTTGAGTGCGTCGCGCAGCGCGGTGACGGTCTCCTGGTCGAGCGGCTCGGAGATGTCGACGCCGGATATCTGGGCGCCGATCCTCGCGGTGACCTTGCGGATCTCGATGTCGGACATGGGGTTCCTTTCGAAGCGGAGCCGGGATCGGGCTCAGACTCGGGCGAGTGCGGGGGCGGTGACGTACTGGTTGGCGGGGCGCGGGAGTCCGTATCTCTCACGCAGCGTCTGCCGCGGGCCGTACTCCTCGCGGAGCAGACCGCGGGCGCGCAGGAGCGGGACGACGTGGTCGACGAAGGCGTCGAGGCCGGACGGCAGGACCGCGGGCATGATGTTGAAACCGTCGGCGGCGCCGCGCGTGAACCACGTCTCGATGGCGTCGGCGATCTGCTCGGGCGTCCCGGCGAAGGTGAGGTGGCCGCGCCCGCCGCCGAGGCGCCCGATCAGATGCCGCACGGTGAGGCGTTCGCGCCGGGCCAGCTCCACCACGAGCGTGTAGCGGCTCTTGGCGCCCTCGATGACGCTCTCCGGAGGCAGGTCGGAGGGGAGTTCGGCATCCAACTCCAGCGTTCCTGACGGCAGTTGGAGCAGGGCTTCCAGGCGGCCCACGCCGTGCGCGTACACGATGTGGTCCTCCAGGACCTGTTCGGCCGCCAGCGCCTCGGCCTCCGTCGAACCGATGACGGGGACGATGCCGGGCAGCACCTTGATGTGGTCGGGGTCCCGACCGGCCGCCGCCGTACGGGACTTGAGGTCGGCGTGGAAGGCCTGCGCGTCCTCGATCGTCTGCTGGGCGGTGAACACGGCCTCCGCGTACCGGGCGGCGAACTCCTTGCCGTCCTCGGACGAGCCCGCCTGCACGAGGAGCGGGTAACCCTGCGGGGTGCGCGGCACGTTGAGGGCGCCCTCGACGCTGAAGTAACGGCCCTTGTGCCGGGCGGGGTGGACTCTCGTGTCGTCGCCCCAGACACCGGCCGCCTTGTCGGCGACGATCGCGTCGTCCTCCCAGCTGTCCCAGAGCTTCAGGGCCACGTCGAGGAACTCGGCGGCACGGGCGTACCGCTCGGCGTGCGCGGGCTCCGCGTCGAGACCGAAGTTGCGGGCTGCCTCGGCACCCGCCGTGGTGACGATGTTCCAGCCCGCCCGGCCGCCGCTGATGATGTCGAGCGAGGCGAACTTGCGGGCCAGGTTGTAGGGCGAGTTGTAGGAGGTGGAGGCGGTGGCGATCAGGCCGATGTGCTCGGTGGCCGTCGCCAGCGCGGTGAGCAGGGTGAGCGGCTCCAGGGCGCCGGCCGGCCGCTGGGCGAGGTTGCCCCACAGCTGCGGTCCGTCGGCGAGGAAGAGCGAGTCGAAGGTCCCGCGTTCGGCGATACGGGCCAGGTGGACGTAGTGGCCGAGTTCCACATGGGCGTACGGATCGCTCTCCGGGAGCCGCCATGAGGCCTCGTGGTGACCGGTGTTCATGAGGAAGGCGTTGAGGTGCAGTCTGCGCTCGGTCACTTGGGGTCCTCCGCGTGCTCGTGGTGCTGGGGGCGGTCGTCGGCCCTGTCGGCCCTGTCGGTCCCGTCGGCCCCGTCGGTTCCGTCGGACCCGTGGTGGTCGTGGTGCTCCGTGACGCCGAGGGCGGTGAGGAGCCGCTCGCGGTACTCGCCGAGCAGCGGGTCGCGGTACGAGCGGGGGTGCGGGCGGTCGATGGTCAGGTCGAGGCCGATCCGGCCCTCGTCGAGCACGAGCACCCGGTCGGCCAGCACGATCGCCTCGTCCACGTCGTGGGTGACGAGCAGGACGGAGGGCCGGTGGCGCTCCCACAGCTCGCGCAGCAGGGTGTGCATACGGATCCGGGTGAGCGCGTCCAGCGCGCCGAACGGCTCGTCGGCCAGCAGGAGTTCGGGCTCGCGGACGAGGGAGCGGGCCAGGGCGGCACGCTGTGCCTCGCCGCCGGACAGCTCGTTGGGCCAGGCCCGTTCGCGGCCCGCGAGACCCACCTCGGCGAGGGCGGCACGACCCCTCTGCTCGGCCTCCTTGCCGTCGAGGCCGAGCAGGACGTTGTCGAGGACGCGCTGCCAGGGCAGCAGCCGGGAGTCCTGGAAGACCACGGACACCCTTGACGGGGCGGTGAGTTGACCGCTTCCCGCGACCTCGTGGTCGAGTCCCGCGACCGCCCGCAGCAGGGTGCTCTTGCCGGAGCCGCTGTGCCCGAGCAGCGCGGTGAACTGTCCGGCGGGAAGGTCGAGATCGATGCCGTCGAGGACGGTCCTTCCGTCGAACGACCTTGTCAGGCCCCGGAGTTGGACGGCGGGACGGGTCAGCTGCTCAGCGTGCGGCGCCATGACAGCACCCTCCGTTCGATCAGACGGACCGCGCTGTCGGAGATCAGGCCGAAGATGCCGTAGACGACCAGGCCGACGAGGATGACGTCCGTCTGGCCGTAGTTCTGGGCCTGGAACATCATGTAGCCGAGTCCGCTGGTGGCGTTGATCTGCTCCAGCACGACCAGGCCCAGCCAGGAGCCGGTCACTCCGAGCCGCAGCCCGACGAAGAAGCCGGGCAGTGCGCCCGGGATGACGATCCGCCGGATGAAGGCGTACCTCGACAGGCCCTGTACCTCGGCGAGTTCGACGAAGCGGCTGTCGATGCCGGACAGCGCGGCGTGCGTGTTCAGGTAGATCGGGATGTAGACGACGATCGCGATGATCGCGACCTTGAAGGTCTCGCCGATGCCCAGCCAGAGAATGAACAGCGGGATCAGACCGAGGGTCGGGATCGCCCGGTTGAGCTGCACCGACCCGTCGATCAGCGCCTCGCCTGTCCGGCTGAGCCCGGAGGCCAGCGCGAGCGCGATGCCCGCCGTGAGGCCGATCGCGAAGCCGGAGCCGGCGCGTTGCAGCGAGGTCAGGATGTCGGTGGGCAGTGTCCCGTCGGTCCACAGCTGGACGCCGGTCTCCAGCACCGTCCAGGGCGCCGGAATCGCACCCGGATCGAGCTGCCCGGCGGCGGAGGCGGCGGCCCAGAGCGCGAGCAGCAGGGCCGGGCCGAGGAAGCGGGTGGCGGGCAGCCGCTTGCCGGGGGAGAGCCGGCGCCGCCTGCGGACCTGGGGATTCTCCACGGTGGCCGCGAGGGGCGTGGTGGCGGCCGTGGCGCCGGTCGCAGTTGCGGCAGTGGTTGCGGTAGTGGTCGTGGTCACGGCGCTCACCTCCGGTACTCCGCCGGTACGGACTTCGCCGCGATGCCCTCGAAGCGCCGGTCGAAGAGGGAGCCGACCTTGAACCCCTTCACGAAGCCGCCCTCCGCCAGCAGGTCGGCGGTCTCCTGCTCCCACTTCACCGCTTCGTCCCAACTCGGCGGGAACAGCGGCTTGTTGGCGAGCTCGGTGATCGACCGTGCCTGCGCGAGCGTGAGGTTCTGCGTCTTCACGTAGAACTCCTCGTTCCAGGCGTCGGGGTGCTCGTACGCCCACACCGCGCCCTTCGCCCAGCGCGGGATGTACGCGGCGACGGCGGCGGCCTTCGCGGGGTCGGCGAGCACGGAGGTGGGCGCCCACAGCAGGTTCAGCAGGTCCACGACGTCCGTGGTGATGACATGGGCGCCCTTGGACCCGTACTGCTTGAGGTACGCCGGTGACTGGGCGTTGGCGAGCGGGGCGATGTCCACCTGGCCCGCCTGGAGTGCGGTGAGGAACTGGTTGCTGGTCAGCGGCACCAGATCGACGTCGTCGTAGGCCAGCCCGGCCTGCTTCAACGCCCGCAGCAGTACGACCCCCTGCGCCTGCCCCTGCGAGAAGGCGAGCTTCTTGCCCTTGAAGCCCTGGACGTCCTGGATGTCGCTGCCGGGCTTGGTGGCGAAGAGGTAGTTGGGCTTGCGGGTGACGTTGATCGCGACGATCTTCGCGTCGAAGCCCTGGTAGTGCGCCTGGATGGGCGGGATGCCCGCGTTGTTGCCGACGTCCAGGGCCTTGGCGCGGAAGGCGTTGATGACATCGGGCCCGGCGCCGAGGTTCGGCCAGTCGGCCACCTTGAACGGCAGGTCGGACAGGCCCGCGAGCTTGAACTGCAGCTGCTGGACGCCCTGGTAGGAGGCGATCCTCAGGCTCGTGCCGGACGGGACCTTGTCCGCCAGCGGGGCGGACGTGGACCCCTTGACCCCGGTGTCGGCGGCGCTGCTGCCCGCGCAGCCGCTGAGCCCGGCCGCGGCGGCGGCCCCGAGCAGGGACGAGAGGAAGAGACGTCGGTCGACACCGGAGGCGGACGGAGGTGGCATGGGAGGACTCCCTGAATTCATCGGGGCAGGCAGATGCGCGGCATTCCGGACAACTCCGGGCAGGGTGAAGCCGGGAACGCGGAAGGTGCGCAGGGGTGGGCACACGTGGAGGCACACGCGGAGGGCGTGGCGGTGGTGGCACAGGACGCCGGCGGATCGGCGAAGAACGCGGACGGACCGGCGGGTGAAGAACGCCCGTGGATCGTCGTCAGTGCGTCAACGCGTCAGCGGCAACAGGTCGACGCGTCAGCAACAGAAAGTGCGACAGCTCATGGGCACGATGCTCCTGGCCAGGCACAAGGCCTGTCAACATTCGGATTTTCTGAATTAAATCGGCCCCGGTGAGGAGCCCGAGGAACTGCTCGACGGCGTGCTGGACGGCATGCTCAGTGGATCCCGGTAGAGCACGTCCAGGGCCACCGAACCGCCGGCCACGGCGAGCACGGAGTCCGGAAAACTGGTCGGCACGACGGCCGCCGCCCGGTCAGGCCCGACCTCCTCGCGCAGGGCGGCGAGGCAGTCCTCCCGGTGGACGGCGCCCATCTCCGTGACGACGACCGTGTCCGGGTTGAGCACGTCGAGCAGGAGCCCCGCCGCACGGCCGACCATCCGGGCGCGGTGCAGCAGCAGACGTACGGCGACGGGGTCGCCGTCGGCCGCGGCGGCGAGGACGTGCATGGGGTCGGAGGTCCGGACGACCCCGGCCTCGCGCGCCCTCCTGCACAGGGTCCGCTCGCTCAACTCGGCCTGCAGGCAGCCGGTCCGGCCGCAGTCGCAGCGTTCCGTGCCGCCCGCGAGCGGGAGATGGGCGATCGCGCCGGACTGGGAACGGGGGCCGTGGTGGACCTCGTCGTGGGTGGCGAAGGCGGCGTCCACGACGTTCCCGACGAAGAGGTGCAGCAGGCTGCGGCCGCCGCCGGCGGTCCGCCCGAAGAGCCGCTCTCCGTTGACCAGGGCTCGCGCATGCCCGTCCACGTGCACGGGCAGGCCGGTGAGCGCGTGGATCACCTCGCGCGCGCGGACGTCCCGCCAGCCGAGGAGCGGGTGTTCGACGATCGTCCCGGAGTCCCGGTCCACCCAGCCGCCGGTGGCCACGCCGACACCGAGGGGGACGCGGTCGGGGGCGGCCGCGAGCAGGGCGCGCAGCCCGGAGGAGGCGTCGGCCAGTACCTGGGCGGGGGCAGGGGGCGGGGCCTGTTGGTCGCTTTCCCCGCCCTCCTCCCCGTGGTTCAGGCGGCGTTCGGCGACGACACGGCCGCGCAGGTCCAGGAGGGCGACGGTCGTGTACGGCACCGCCACGTGCACGCCGCCGACCACGAACCGGGAGTCGTCCAGGTCGACCGGTACGTGGGGGCGGCCGACTCCGTTCGACCGCCGGAGTGTTGCGGCCTCCTGGATCAGGCCGAGTGCGGTGAGGCGGTTGCAGTGGTCGGTGACCGATGCCGGGGAGAGTCCGGTCAGCCGGGCGATGGTGCTGCGGGCGACCGGGCCGTGCGCCAGCACCGACCGCAGGATGGCGCTGGCGCTGGTACGCCGGCGGTCGCTGTCGACGGCTCGGCGGGTGGGAACGGGAAGGGGAGCGGGTGCGAGGGAGGAGAGAGGCATGGAGGACTTCCTCGGGAACTGGGTCCGACACTGCGCCGACGTCTGCTGTCTTGTCTCGTCTCGGCGAGCCGGATGAATCCCCTCCGCGCCCGCCTCAGCGGTGGCGACAGGTGGCCGTGCCCTGGCGTCGCAGATCGACATAGCGACGCGACGCGAAGTTCCTGGCTTGGGCGACCATGGGGTGAAGGGTAGGTGGTGGGTGGCCTGTCCGGCCAGGGGCGCTTTTCTTCGCCCCCGGACCCCCACTGAAAACCAGCCTCTCCGGCGTTTCAGGAGCGGGGGTTTGGGGGCGGAGCCCCCAAGTAAGTGACGGGAATGGGTAGGGGCGGCGGGGGCGAGAACCCTTTGGCGGGGGCGAGAACCCTTTGGCGGGACCCTACAGACGGCGTCAGCCACCACCCCGTCGGGAACCCCACCCCACCTCAGTGACCAGCATCACGCCCCCACGGGTGTACACCACACTCTTTGTAAGAGGTCCACCACACACCGGATCCCCCCTTTGTCGACCGCTGACGGTGCTACCCCCAACACCCCTGGGATAGCGTCACCGTGTCCCGAACTGCCCACACCCGCCGGAGCCCCCATGACCACCGCCGTCGCCCCCACCCGCCCGGGCCAGGTAATCGCCGACCTGCTCCCCGCCTCCCGTGTAAGGGACGCCGCACTCGTGGCAGGCGGCGCCGCGCTCACGGGCCTCGCGGCCCAGATAGCGGTCCCGGTCCCGGGCTCCCCGGTCCCGGTGACGGGCCAGACCTTCGCGGCCCTCCTCGTGGGCACCGCACTCGGCACCGGCCGAGGCCTCGCCTCCCTCGCGATCTACGCGCTGATGGGCCTGGCAGGCGTCCCGTGGTTCGCGGAGGGCGGCTCCGGCGCCAGCGTGTCCTTCGGCTACATCCTCGGCATGCTGCTCGCGGCCACCGTCGTGGGCGCCCTCGCCCGCCGCGGCGCCGACCGCTCGGTCGTACGCATGGCCGGCACGATGCTCCTGGGCGAGGCGATCATCTACGCGATCGGCGTCCCGTACCTGGCGCTCGCCGCCGACATGACGCTGACCCAGGCCATCGCGGCCGGCCTCACCCCGTTCATCCTCGGCGACGCGCTCAAGGCCGCCCTCGCGATGGGCGTGCTGCCCACCGCCTGGAAGTTCGTCAAGCGCGAGGGCTGACGGCCACGTCGTAGTTCCTGCGGAAGAGGTTCGCCGGGTCGTACACCGACTTCAGCCCGGCGAGCCTCTTGTGCGTTCCGGAGTCGTACAGCCCCTCGGCGCCGTACGCGTACCTGTCGTGCTGTGGGGATCGGGGGCCCTACGACCCGCTCCGCTGAGGCCGCCGCTGCGTCCACCACAGGCCCGCCGCGCCCGCGGAGATCAGCGCCGCGCCGACCGCGCCGAGCGGCAGGATCCGGTCGGCCGGACCGGTCTTGGGCAGTTCCTTGCCGCCCGACTTGTTGCCGCCGGCCTTGTCGCTGCCCGGGGTGACCGGGCTGTTGTCGGTGCCGAGCAGGAGCGGTGTGGCCGGTGCGTTCGGCGACGGGTTGTTGGCGCCGAAGGGAACCGGGCCCTGCTGCCAGAACGTCTTCGTGCCGTCGGCGTCCTGGACGGGCAGGCAGATCTTGCCCTCCTTCTTCAGATCGAAGGTCGCGTCCACGGCGTACGACTTCGACTTGCCGGCCGCGAGATTGTCGATGGCACATGCGAAGCCACTGTTCGAACCTTCGGGGAGGTCTTTCTCGGCGATTTCCGCACAGCCCTCGACACCCTTGACCGAGAGGCCGTCAAAACCGACCACAAGCAGTCGGATTGCGCCGCTGTCCTTCGTCCCCCCGTTCTTTACCGTGGCGGTAATCGCCGTTTCCTGTGAGCTGTTGTCGACCTCGATCTTCTCGGGCAGCAGCGTCGTCAGCTCGACACCCGAGGGTGCTTTGTCAACGGCCTTTCCCCCCTTGCCGCTCATCGGCCCTTGGTCGTCCGCACCGGCGGAGAAGGAAAAGATCATCACTGCCGAGAAAGATGCAGTGAGCAGCGATCCTGTGGCGATCGTCATGCGACGAGAACTCATGTTCGTCCCCCTTGTATCCCCCTGACTGCGCCTGAATTCGCAGTCTTTGAAGTGGTACCACAAGATTTCTCCCCACTATGCTGGTGTGGCACGAAGTTGTGACCATTGTGCTTCTTTGCGGTTCTTCTGTGGCGGGTGTTGAAGGGGGGCATGGGGGTGCCGGAAATAACGAGGGGCGGTATTCCGGGATTGCTGGTGACGGGCCGTTACCGGCTGGCCGAGAGCATTGGTCAGGGGGGAATGGGACGGGTGTGGCGGGCCGTCGACGAAATCCTCGACCGACAGGTCGCCGTCAAGGAAATGCGCATAGACGGCATGGACCAGGAGGACACCCGGACCCGCCGCGAACGCACCCTGCGCGAGGCCAGGGCCACGGCCCGGATCGACCACCCCAACGTCGTGCGCGTGTACGACGTGGTGGACCAGGGCGAACGGCTGTGGATCGTGATGGAACTGGTCGACGGCCGCTCCCTGGACAGGGTCCTGACGGAGGACGGGCCGCTGAGCCCGCGCGGCACGGCACGGATCGGGCTCGGACTGGTCGCCGCGCTCGGCCAGGTGCACGCGGGGGGCGTGCTGCACCGGGACATCAAGCCCGCCAACGTCCTGGTCGAGCGGCGCGCGGGCCGGGTCGTCCTCACCGACTTCGGCATCGCCGCGATCCAGGACGCCGAGGCGCTGACGATGGCGGGGATGCTGGTCGGCTCCCCCGACTACATGGCACCCGAGCGGGTCTCCGGCCGCCCCCAGGGCCCACCGTCCGACCTCTGGTCCCTCGGCGCCACCCTCTGCGCGGCCCTCGGCGGCCGCTCCCCCTTCTCCCGCGCGACCACCCTCGCCACCCTGCACGCCGTGCTGTACGAAGAGCCGGAGATCCCGTCCGCGGCGGGGGAGTTGAGAGAGGTCCTGTCGGCCCTCCTGCTCAAGGACCCGTCGATGCGGCCGGGCTTGGAGGAACTGGCGGAGATCCTCGGGCCGGTGGCGGACGGGAGTACGGGGGCCTCCGCGCCGCCGGGTGCGACGGCCGGGCCGGCTACGGCGGTTGGGCAGGGCGGGGCGGTCGGTCCGGAGCGGGCTGAGCCGACTGGGCCGACCGAGCCGGTTCGGCCGGCCGGCCTGGGGGAGGGGGAGCGGACCACTCCGGGAGTGGCGGCGGAGCCCGGAACGGGAACGGGAACAGGAGGGGGCGAGGGAGAGGGAGCGGGTTCTGAATTCGGTCCGGCTTCGGCGCCCCATCCAGGACCCGGGTCCGAGTCCGGGGCCGGGCCTGAATCCGGGTCCGGGCCGGAATCCGGGGCGCGATCGGGAGCCGTAGCGGCGGCCGCCCGTACGGCCGAGTCCTCACCCGGTGTCGCCGGTCAGGCACCACCGGAGTCCCAAGCGGCGGCCCCGGCACCACCGGTCGAACCTCCGCCGCCGACCGAACGTCCGACACCTCTGTTCCTGCGGATCCCTGCCCTGGAGCCGCCGCCCGCCATACCGCCGACGACGGGCGGGGGCGAGGGTGATCCGAGGCTCACGGAGCCGGTGGAGGACGCGGTACCGGTACGGCGTACGCCGACGATGAGGAGCGCGACCGAATCCGAGGAGGCGGCCGGTCCCGCCGCTGTCGCCGCCCCAGCCCCAACCTCAACTCCAACCCCGGCCCCAACCTCAACTCCAACTCCAACCCCGGCTCCGACGCCGGCTCCGGAGGAACCCGCCCCCCAACCGCTCCCCACAGAGCCCACCGGGCCTGCGGGTCCCACCACCCCCACCGGCCCCACACCCCCCGACCCCGAGAACGCGTCCTCGGAAGCCCCGCCCGAGGGCACTCCCGAGATCCCCTCCGCGGGAGCGGCTCCGGCACCCGGATACGCCTTCCACGCGTCCGGCATCCGGCCGGAGCGGACAGAGGCGCCAGTGCAGGCGGCCAACGGGAACAACGCGCTCCCCACAAGGCCCCGGTCCGCCCCGATGCCGCCGGGCGAACCGCTCGGACCCGCCGTGCCGTCCGACCCGCGCCGGAGCCGGACCTGGAGCCGGAACCGCAAGGGAGCCGTGGCCGTCGCGGGTGTGGTCGTCGCCGGTGTCGTAGCCGCCCTGGTGATCCCGGCGCTCGGTGGATCCCCCGACGACAAGGACAAGGCCTCTCCCCCCTCTTCCTCCTCGTCCGCCTCCACAGGCGGCACTCCGACCACCCCGCCGCCCACGGTCGCGGGCACCGCACGGCCGCCCACCCTCCCGGAGGGCTCCCGTACGGAGGCGGGCATGTACGCGTGGGTCCCGCCCGAGGGGTGGGAACGGGTGGTGCAGAGCGGCGCCGAGGTCCACTACAGCTCCCCGGACCGCAAACAGGAGATCCTCGCCAACGCGGCTCCGGCCCGGGGCGGCCTGATGGACCAGTGGACGAAGACGGAGAAGGACACCAGCAAGGGGCTCGACTACCAGCGGATCCGGCTGGAGGAGACCACGTTCCGCGACGCGCCCGCGGTCGTCTGGGAGTACACGGTCACGGCCAAGGGACTGCCCTGGCACGCCCGGCTGCTCGGCTTCAACGCGGACGGCAAGTACTACGAGATCACGACCTGGTACCGCCCGGACGTCGAGGACCGCGCACTCCCGGTCTACGAGGAGGTCAGGGACAGCTTCACGCCCCTGTGACCCACGGACCGAAGACACGACGACGCCTCCGTGGAGAGTCCCACGGAGGCGTCGTACGGAGAACGGATCAGGCGGTCGAGCGAGCGAGCGAGCCGTCAGACCGTGGCGGAGTCCTGCTCCTCCTGGAGCGCGGCCTTGGCCTTCCCGCGCCGCACCTTCTCCAGTACCAGCGCGATGCCGACGACGACGGCAGCCACAAGAAGCGACAGCAGTACGGTCTGGCGGCCGTCGTGCTCGGTGTCGGTGAGCATGTAGCCGAGGACGAAGACGATCAGCGCGATCGTCGCGTACGTCAGATACGGGTACAGCCACATCCGCACGACCAGCTTCTCCGGCGTCTCGCGCTCGATGATCTTCCGCATCCGCAGCTGCGAGAGGCAGATGACGAGCCAGACGAACAGGGCGACCGCGCCGGAGGAGTTGACCAGGAAGAGGAAGACCGAGTCGGGGAACTCGTAGTTGAAGAACACCGCGACGAAGCCGAAGACGACCGAGGCGATGATCGCCGTCATCGGCACACCACGGCTGGTCGTACGGGCGAAGGCCTTCGGCGCGTCACCGCGCCGGCCGAGCGAGAAGGCCATGCGGGAGGCCGTGTAGAGGCCGGAGTTGAGACAGGACAGTACGGACGTCAGCACGATGAACTTCATGATCTCGCCGGCGTTCGGGATGCCGAGCGAGTTCAGGGCGGCGACGTACGAGCCGTCCTTCTGGATGGCGTCCGAGTTCCAGGGCAGCAGCGTGACCACGACGAAGATCGAGCCGAGGTAGAAGACGCCGATCCGCCAGATGATGCTGTTGGTGGACTTGGTCACCGCGCGCTGCGGGTTCTCCGACTCGCCCGCCGCGAGGGTGGCGATCTCGCTGCCCATGAAGGAGAAGACGACGAGCAGGATGCCGGTGAGGATCGCGCCCGGCCCGTTCGGCAGGAACCCTCCGTGGTCGGTGAGGTTCCCGAGCCCTGCCGTGTCGCTGTCGACACCCGGCAGTACGCCGAAGACCGCGAGCCCGCCGATGACGATGAACGCGCCGATCGCGACGACCTTGATCCCGGCGAACCAGAACTCGAACTCGCCGTACGAGCCGACGGAGACCAGGTTCGTCGCGGTCAGGACGACCATGACGATGAGCGCCCAGCCCCACTGCGGTACGGCGGGGATCCAGCTCTCCAGGATCACGGCACCCGCGGTCGCCTCGATCGCGAGCACGACGACCCAGAAGAACCAGTACAGCCAGCCGATCGAGAACCCGGCCCACCGGCCGAGCGCCCGGTCCGCGTGCGCGGAGAACGAACCCGAGGTCGGGTTCGCTGCGGACATCTCGCCGAGCATCCGCATCACGAGGACGACCATCGTGCCGACGAGGGCGTACGACAGGAGGATGCCGGGGCCCGCGGTGGCGATACCGGAGCTGGAGCCGACGAACAGGCCGGCGCCGATGACTCCGCCGATGGCGATCATCGAGAGATGACGGTTCTTGAGCCCGGCCTGGAGACCGGCGTCGGATCCTCCGGGTTCTCCGGGTCCGTCGGGGCCGTTTCCGGCCTTCGTCATAGTCGGCTGCGAGGTCATAGGACGGTGTTCCTTTGCGCCGGGGACTGTGGGGGAGGGGACTGAGTGGGGGGACTACGAGCCACCGCGGATACTGCGGATACCGCGGATTTCCTACGGGGAGTCCGTACGAGCGGTGTACGGGCGATGCACACGAGGTGCACGAGCCGGTCCAGTGAATCCCAGGCGAATGGATTCGTGAACCTTTGAATCCAGATCGTTACTTGAGGTTTCCTTGAGGTTCTGTAGTGTTGCTCACACTTTTCCGTCATGCGACTCAGCGCATTTCGTGCGCCTGCCCCGACGGGGCCGATCGGAAACCGGCGTGTCACACTCGGACCATGCGCGTGTATCTCGGCTCCGACCATGCCGGTTTCGAACTCAAGAACCACCTCGTCGAGTGGCTCAGGGCGGCCGGGCACGAGCCCGTCGACTGCGGGCCCCTCATCTATGACGCCCAGGACGACTACCCGCCGTTCTGCCTCCGCGCCGCGGAGCGCACGGCGGCCGACCCGGGCTCGCTGGGCATCGTGATCGGCGGCTCGGGCAACGGGGAGCAGATCGCGGCGAACAAGGTCGAGGGTGTGCGGGCCGCGCTCGCGTGGAGCGAGCAGACCGCGGCGCTCGGGCGGGAGCACAACGACGCCAACGTGGTGGCTGTCGGTGCGCGGATGCACACCGAGGAGGAGGCGACCAAGTTCGTCGAGATCTTCCTCGGCACCCCGTTCTCCGGCGACGAGCGCCACATCCGCCGCATCGACATGCTGTCGACGTACGAGACGACGGGCACCCTCCCGGAAATCCCGGCCCACCACCCGCAGGGCTAGCAGGGGCTGAAGACTGCGCAGTTCCCCGCGCCCCTTTTAGGGGCGCGGGGAACTGCGCGACCAGCCACGACGAACCCGCACGTACGGGGGTCCGGGGGTGGAGTCCCCGGTTTCGGGAAGGGGTGGGGCTGGGGAAGAGAAACCGCTCGTACCGCAACCCGACCAGGAGGCCCCCGTGCCCGAAGGGCACACCATTCATCGGCTGGCCGAGGACTACCTCGCCGGGTTCGGCGGGCGCAGGGCGCACGTCACCAGCCCCCAGGGCAAGTTCGCAGACGCGGCAGCCCTCCTGAACGGCACGGAACTGACCACGGCGGAAGCCCACGGCAAACACCTCTTCCTCCGCTTCGAGTCCGAGGACTGGATCCACATCCACCTCGGCCTCTTCGGCAAAGTGAACTTCGGCACCACTCCCGCACCCCCACCCACGGACACGGTCCGCCTGAGACTCGCGAACGACACCACGTACGTGGACCTCCGCGGCCCGACCACCTGCACGCTGATCACGGACACGGAGAAGCAGGCGGTACACGCCCGCCTGGGCCCGGACCCCCTGCGCGAGGACGCGGAACCGGCCCGCGCGTACAGCCGTGTCTCCCGCAGCCGTACGGCGATCGCCGCCCTCCTCATGGACCAGAAGATCATCGCGGGCGTGGGCAACGTCTACCGCGCCGAGGTCCTCTTCCGGCATGGCATCGACCCGTACAGGGCGGGCAAGGGCATCACGCAGGCCGAGTGGGACGCGATCTGGGCGGACCTGGTCGCGCTCATGCGCGAGGGCGTCCGCAACAACCGCATCGACACCGTCCGCCCGGAGCACGAACCGGAGGCGATGGGCCGCCCGCCGCGCAAGGACGACCACGGCGGCGAGGTCTACGTGTACCGCAGGGCCAACCTGCCCTGCCTCATCTGTGGCGGCGAGATCCGCACCGCCGATCTCGCCGCCCGTAACCTCTTCTGGTGCCCGACCTGCCAGAAAGCCTGAAAGCCGTCAGACCTGACAGCGGGCTGACCCGAAACGGATCAAACAGCTCAAACGGCTCAGAAGCCGTGCGGCAGCCACGGTGCCACGACAGAGGAGAAGCCGAGCGAGGCCTCCGCGAGGGCGCCCTGGCGCAGCTCCCGCACCCGCCCCGCCGCGGCGAGCGAGGCGAGGGACACGCCACCGAGATAGGCCGAACCCAACTCCCGTACGGACAGGGTGAGATCGGCCGCGTCGGCCGTCCGCGCGCAGGACGCCCCCTTCGCGTCACCCGTGAGCCGCCAACGCCCCTCGTTCCAGGGGCAGAAGGCGTCCTCGACCTCGAACACGACGTCCACAGGCGCCTGGTACGTCCGTGCCTCCAGCGCCGCGCCGATGTCGACGAGCCGTACGTACAGCGAGTCCCGGAGCGACACACCGCACCGCCGGACGTCGGAGACCAGATGCTGCCAGGCGTCGTCGACGGGACGGCTGTGTGCCTTCACCGTCGACGTCAGGTCGATGCCGAAGAGGTGCTGCCACAGCGCCGCGTACGCGGCCGGGTCGAGCGCCTCCAGGTCGCGCAGCTCGACGGCGCCCTTGGGGCCGGCCAGGTCCCAGTCCGGCTTGTTGAAGTACCGGGCGTAGCCCACGACTTCGCCGTCCCGCTCCGCAAGCACGCACTGCAGCGGCGAGGTGCCCTTGCGGTCGCTCTCCGGGTCGAGCAGCGGCAGCCGCTCCCAGCCGGGCCTGCGCTCCAGCATCCCGGGCCTGGCCGCCGCCTGACGCGCGTACACGGCCTCGCAGGCGTCGCGTACGGCCGGTGCGTCCGGCGCCACGAGCCGCAGCCGTACGTCGTCCGTGCCCTCCGGCACCGACAGCCGTACCCGGGACGTGTCGATCTCGGCGCGCAGTTGGTGTGTCGCCACGCCGTAGCCGAACCGGCCGTAGATGACCGGCTCGGACGCTGTGAGCACGGCGAGCGACTCGCCCCAGGACCGTACGTCGTCCAGCTGGCGCCGCATCATCGACCGCAGCACACCGCGCCTGCGGTGTGTGGAGGAGACGCTCACCATCGTGACGCCGGCCGCCTGCACGGCGGCGCCGCCCGGGACGGTGACCCGGAACGTGAACGCCCCGGCCGTGCCCACACAGTCGTCGCCGTCCCAGGCGCCGACGAACCTGTCGTGTTCCGTGAGGTCGCTCCACAGCGATCTCTCCTCGGGGGATTCCGCGACCCCGCCGAACGCGAGCTCCAGGTTCCCGTACCACTTGTCCCAGTCGTCCGGGCGCAGCACGCGCAGTTCTGTCGTCATGTCCTCATGCCTACCAGGGCAATCCGGGATGAGCGACTGTATTTCTCCCCGCCCGGCGATGACGGGTCCGCATCCGGCCGTACGCTCTGCGAGGGTCGGAATTCCCTGTGACTTCCGTCCCCGGACGGGGGACAAGTGGGACCTCCCGTGCCAAGCACCTGGTCCGATGGATAGGGTCCCGAACTAATGGCAGCAGGACGAGAGCGGCGCGCTGAAGCCGATACGTTCACGGCCCGGTTGAAGAAGCAGGTTCACCGGGTCCGCACCGGCCTGCGCAGATCCGCTGTCGACTACTTCCGCGGCGACGGTTCCGACTGGGTCGCGCTCGCCGGTCTGCTGCTGACCATTCCCGTGATCGCCTGCCTCACACTCATGAACTCGGTCTGGTGCTCGCCGGCGCTGCTGGTCCTGCCGATCGTCGCCGGCGGGCTGCTGCTGCGGCCGTCGAGTCTGCTCGGGCTGTACGCCGCGGCCGCCACCGCGCTGATCGTGGAGTCCGTGAAACTCGGGCCGTACACGGAGGGGCCGTCCCGGGTGACGCCCGGGATCGTGCTGGTCGTGGCCGCGTGCGGGTTCTTCGGGCTGCTGATCGCCCAGTTCCGCAGCCGGGTGGGTGTGCCGTGGCGGCGGGGCGGGACCATGCTGTTCGACCTCCGCGAGCGGATCCGGGTGCAGAGCAAGTTGCCGAAGCTGCCGATGGGTTGGCATCGGGAGATGGCCCTGCGGCCGGCCGGCGGGCAGTCGTTCTCCGGAGACTTCGTCGTCGCTGCCCGTACGAACGGGGGCCGCACGCTTGAGGTTGTCCTGACGGACGTCTCCGGCAAGGGGATGGACGCGGGGTCGCGTGCGCTGCTGTTGTCCGGGGCGTTCGGAGGGCTGCTGGGGTCCTTGCCGCCGCACGCCTTCCTGCCCGCGGCGAACGGGTACTTGCTCCGGCAGGACTGGGACGAGGGGTTCGCCACGTCGATCCATCTGGTCCTGGACCTGGACTCGGGCGACTACGAGTTGTTCTCGGCCGGGCATCCGCCGGGGCTTCAGCTCAGCGCGGGGAGTGGGCGCTGGGAGGAGAAGGCCGCGGAGGGGCCGTTGCTGGGGGTGTACGACGGGGCCCAGTTCGACCCCGTGAAGGGTTCGCTGCGGCCTGGAGATGTCCTGATGCTCTTCACGGACGGACTGGTGGAGACATCCGACCGGGACATCGTCGAGGGCATCGACCGCCTCACCGGCGAGGCCGACCGGTATGTGGCCGGGGGCTTCCACGGCGCCGCCTGGCACCTCATCGAGGCCGTCGCGAAGGACGTGAACGATGACCGGGCGCTGTTGCTGATCTGCCGCGAGGGGGCGACGACGGGGCCGGCGACGGTCTGAGTTGTTCG
>NZ_JAPWHT010000659.1:0-3989 GCF_027270795.1 Streptomyces sp. ActVer | reverse complement strand
GGGGGAAGACGGAATGGGGGGAGCGGAGAGCGGGAGAGACGGGGAAACGGGGGAGCGCAGGCAGGCTGGACAGGGTGGCCAGACCTCGCGAGGCATGGGTTGAGCAGCGGTTTCGGGGCGGTGGGGTGCCGCCCGACAGAGATAATCCGAACACGTACTATCTCGGCTTGGCAAGAGGTCGCGCGCCGAGTTAACACGGTTATTTCATGACGGTCCGTCAGGTAAATCGGGCACTTCCGGCTCGACCTCGGCTTCGCCGGCGCATCGCTTTCGGGTGCTTGTCACGCCCCGGCCAACGGAGGGAGGGCTTGTGCGGGCGGGCCTGTGGGGGCGACGGCCGGGCGCCTCATCCGCCGATTTCGAGCAGTCCGCGCCGGACGGCCTCCGACACCGTGCTGGCCCGATTCTCGGTGCCGAGCTTGCGGTAGATGCGGACGAGGTGTGTCTTGACCGTGGCCTCGGACAGGTGCAGGGCTCCCGCGATGGCCCGGTTGCTGTGTCCCTGGGCGAGAAGCCTGATGACCCCGAGTTCACGCTCACTCAGCACCGGGCCGCCGCCCATCGTCCCGCCGACCAGCTGAGCGGTGGCCTCAGGGGCCAGGCCCATGCCTCCGGCCGCGGCGGCGCGTACCGCGCGGAAGAGTTCCTCGGGCGGACCCGCCTTGAGGACATAGCCGCGAGCGCCGGCCTCCATGGCACGGACGACGTCGCCTCTGTTGCCGTAGCTGGTCAGGACGACGACGTCGACGCCGGGAACGGTGGCCGTGATCCGGCGTGTCGCGGCGATGCCGCCCACCTCGGTGTCGGAACCCGTGCCGCCGCCCTGCGTCAGCCGCAGGTCCATCAGGACCACGTCGGGCCGGTGCCGGCCGGCGAGGAGGACGGCCTGCTCGCCGTCGCCCGTCTCGTCGATCACGTCGAAACCGGGCTCACCCTCCAGCAGGGCCCGCAGACCGGCTCGTACCACGGCATGGTCGTCCACGATCAGGATCCGCACCGCGACCGCGGGAGCGTCGTTCACGCCGCGCCCGCGGTGGCGCGCGCCTGCACCGGGACGGTGGCCCTGGCCCGGGTCCCGCGGCCGGGCACTCCGTCGACGGTGAGCGTGCCCTCCAGCTGGGCCAGCCGGTCGCGTGCGGCGGTCAGCCCGAATCCGCGGCCCTCCCTTCCGGGGAGCGTCGCCGCCGGGTCGAATCCCGTTCCGTCGTCGCTCACCTCGACCGCGACAGCCCCGTCCGCGTGGTGAAGCGTGACCCGGACATGCGTGGCGCGGGCGTGCTCGCACGCGTTCGCCAGCAGCCCGCGGGTCACGCGCAGGAGGGCGACGGCCCGGTCGGCGGGTACGGGACCGGGCTCACCCCGTGTGGAGACGGAGACCGCGGGAGCGCCCGGAGCCGCGTCGGCACGGGCGCAGAGGTCGTGCAGTGCCGTCTCCAGGCCGTCGCGGTCCAGACCGGGCGGGGTGAGGTCGTGGATGATCCCGCGGGTCTCCGCGAGATGCGTGCCGAGCGCGTCGACAACGGTCCGCACTTGCCGCCTCGCCGAGTCCGGCCGGCGTTCCCAGTCCCGGTCGGCGGCCTGGAGCAGCATGCGGCTCCCCGCGATCTCCTGGGCCAGGGTGTCGTGCAGGTCCCGGGCCAGCCGGGCCCGCTCGGCAAGGCGACCGGCCTCGCGTTGCTGAGCCGCCAACTCGCCTCTGGTGGCGGCCAGTTCACGCATCAGCCGGTCCTGGGCGCGGTGCAGGGCCACGGTCGCCCAGATCGCCGCGGTCGGCGGTGCGATGAGTTCGAGGTCGAAGCCCCCGATCCTGGTGAGCGCCGCCACGAGCAGCGCGGTCGTCAGCCAGAGCCCCGCGAGAGGCAGCCGGCGTCCGGGCATCCGCTGCGCGACGACGGCCAACGGGACGGCCAACCAGACGTACCCGGTGGCGAGTTCGGACGGAAGGGCCCAGCAGACGTACCCCCACAGCAGCAGGAGCAGGCCCAGCCAGGCGGGCCTGCCCCGGGTGCCGAGACGGTCCCATCGCGCCAGCCCGCCCACGTACGCCACGGCCAGCAGCACGATGGGCGGGGCGATGATCCAGCACAGCCACGTGTGCACGGCGATGAGCCGGGCGAGGGTGCCGACGACGACGGTCAGGAAGACCAGGTGCGGAAGGTGCCACGCCGACAGGGACAGCCTGCGCAGGGCGGAACGAGAGGGGGGCACGGCAGCGGCTCCCTGCTGGGTGACGGTCATGACAGGGCGGCAGACTTTAACCCGAACCTGTGTGTGACCGGCGTAAACCGGCAGGGAGCCGCGGGAGGCCATCCGCGTCAGCGGCCCGGGTGCAGGCCGAGGACGCCGGGGGAGGGGGCGCCCTGGACCTCGCCGAAGTACAGCGCGAAGGTCTGCTTGAGCTGTTCGACCCTGGCGCGGTCCTCCATGAACACCGGGAAGCCGTCGAGGTTGGCGTCCTTGTACTCCCAGATCGGCCTGAGACCGCTCTTCAGCGGGACATCCGTACGGACCGACCAGCCGCTGAACGACGACCCCTGGACCTCGGAAGACAGCATCCAGTTCAGATACAGCTTGGCGGCCGTCGGGTGGGCTCCCTGCCTCAGGATCGCGGCCCGCTGGCCCCACGCCATGAACGGGTGCCCCTCGCTGGGAAGAGCCCACCGCGACGCCCCGCCGGTGGCGAGCAGGCTCCCCGACGAACCGACGCCGACGCTCTTCTGCCCGGCACTCACGGCGACGCCCGCCTTGTGGGAGCCGCGGGCGAACTGCGGCTGCTGCCCGGCGAACTTCGCGACCCACTCCCAGCCGTACTTCCGCACATAGAGCGAGAACAGGTAGAGCACCGCGTCGTCGTCGTGCGGGTACGAGGAGGCGATGGCGCCCTTCCACCGCGGGTCGACGAAGTCCAGCGGTGTACGGGGCACGTCGGCGCCGACCGCCGCCACGTTGTAGACGAAGCTGAAGGCGATCGCCATGACCGCCGTCCAGGCACCGCCCGGGTCCTTGAACTTCGGGTGGACGGCGGAGAACCCGGCGGGCTTGTAGCGCAGCAACTCGCCCCGCCGGTCCCAGCGGGTGAAGTCCTGCAGGGTCTGGAGCTGGACGACGTCCGGGACCAGGGTGCCCGTGGCGAGCTGGTTGTCGATCCGTACGTCGTGGAACTTGCTGTAGTCCACGACGATCGTCAGGTCGATGTCGGGGAACCTGCTCCCGAACCCGGCCCTCACGCCGGCCAGCTGGTCGTCGACGTCACCGCCCGCGTAGACGACGAGCTTTCCGCCCTCGGCGAGAGCGGCCTGGTACAGCTGGTCGAGCGAACGGGTCTCCTCGCGGCCGGAGGCACCGGAAGACGACCGGGCGCCGTTGCCGCGCCCGGTCTCCGCCGCGCTCGCCGTGGCGGCCCCGGTCGCTGCCGCCAGTGTCGCTCCGGCACCGACCGCGAGAACGTTGCGCCTGCTGATGTTGCTGGACATGAGTGGAGTGGGTCCTTTCTCCGCCTGCTGGGCATGGGTCTCGCACGTCGCGGCCTCGGCTTCGATCCGGGGCAACCGCGGGCGGGAAGAGTCTCCGGCCGCGGCGCGTGTCGACGCATCGCCCATAAGCACGCACCCCGTTCAACCCTTCGGTGGAACGGCGCTCGTCGCGGCCTGCGGAGATCCGGTACGCGCCGGGCCCGGCGGCCGGGTGAAATGGCGGGCGCAGGCGAGGAGAAGAACCGCCAGGGCGGCCGGTGCCGCGTAGGCGAGACGGAAATCGCCGGTGGAGCCGAGGAGCCCGCTCACCGCACCACCGGCGACCACGCCCGCGTAGTTGAAGAGGTTCAGGCGGGCCAGGATCGCCTCCGAGGCGGCGGGGCGCAGCCGTGCGGCGGAGGCCAGACACAGCGGGGCCAGGACGGACGCCCCCAGGCCCACCGTCCCGGCCGCGAGCACGGCGAACGGCCAGCTGGGCGCGGCGGCCATGCCCGCCAGGGCGCCCGCGACCAACAG
>NZ_JAPWHT010000658.1:0-3990 GCF_027270795.1 Streptomyces sp. ActVer | reverse complement strand
CGCCCCGCTGCACCCGCTGTTCGTCGAGGAGCCCGTCGTACCCGAGCAAGGCCATCTGCTGGCCGGGCTGGTCGCATCCAGCCCCGTACCGCTCGCCACCGGTGAGCGCCTCTACGGACGCGCCGAGTTCCTGCCCGCACTCACCGCGGGCATCGCGGTCGCCCAGCCCGACCTGTCCCACGCCGGCGGCATCTCGGAGGTGCACCGCATCGCCTCGCTCGCCGAGACCTACGGCGCCCTGCTCGCCCCGCACTGCCCGCTCGGCCCCATCGCGCTCGCCGCCAGTCTCCAAGTCGCGTTCGCCACCCCGAACTTCCTGATCCAGGAGCAGAGCCGCGGCATCCACTACAACAAGGACGCCGACCTCCTCTCCTACCTCGTCGACACCGAGCCCTTCCGGTTCGTCGACGGCCACGCCTCGCGCGGCGACGCCCCCGGCCTCGGTATCACCGTCGACGAGGCCGCCGTGCGCGCCGCCGACCGCACCGGTCACGCCTGGCGCAACCCCGTGTGGCGGCACTCCGACGGTTCCTTCGCGGAGTGGTGACCGCACCGATGGACATCGTCACCGACCTTGCCCACGGCGGCCGTTGGACGTCACTGCGCACGGCGGGGCGCGAATGGCTCTGGCACCGCGAGGCACCCGAGCGGCAGAGCGTGTCACCGGGCGACGCCTTCGTGGACGCGGGCGGACTGGAGGAGTGCATCCCCACGGTCCGCGGCACCCCGGACCACGGTGACGCCTGGTCACGACCCTGGACGCGCGACGGTGACAGCGACGTCCTCCACTGCGACCGCTTCACCCTGACCCGCACGATCCGCGGCACCGTGGAGGGAGCCGAGGCCGACTACGTGCTGAAGGCCGACGTGGGCTTCCGGTTCGTGTGGGCCGCCCACGCCCTGCTCGATCTCTCGGACCGGGCGACGCCGCACATCCGCGACGGAGCGAACACCCGCCTCTTCCCCGAGGCGGCGCCGCTGCTGGACCGGGCGTGGCCGCAAGGCGCCGCCTGGGTCGTAGGGAGCTGGCCCGCACCCGGTGGACTGCGCCTCGACCAACTCGGCCCGGACGACGGCACCGCCGTGGGAGCCGTCGTGGACGCCTCCCTCTGCTGCGTCCACGACCGGGCCGACCGTCTGTCGCTGTCTCTCGAAGCCGACGGGCAGCCCGTGTCCATCGCCCTGTGGCGCAACCTGGGCGGCTTTCCCGCCGCCCACCCCTACCGCAGCACAGGCGTCGAACCGATGCTCGGCCGCGTCTTCGACCTCGCCGAGGCCGGCCCCGACGACGCTGCGCGGGTACCGGAGTCGGGCGAGGTGAGATGGCGGCTGACACTGACCGCGAACTGCCGCTGTACCTGAACCGACCTGTGTGAACCTCTGAGAACCCGCGTGAATGCGAACCCGTAAGAAGGGGAGAACTCGTCCATGGATCTGCGAGCGGCCCTGGCCGCCCACCGCCTGGTCGCGATCATCCGCGGCGCCGACCCCGAAGCCTCGGTACGCACGGTGTTGACCCTTGCCGAGGAAGGAGTCGAGCTGATCGAGGTCTCCCTGACCGGCGCGGACGCCCTGTCCGTCATCGAGCAGGCGCGCAAGGCGCTCGGCCCCGACCGGCCCCTCGGCGCCGGCACGGTACTGACCGCCGAGGACGCTCGCGCCGCCCAGCAGGCCGGCGCCAACTTCGCCGTCACGCCCGCACTCGGTGAGGGCGTCGCCGCGGCACACGAACTCGGCCTGCCCGTCCTCGCCGGCGTGATGACCCCCACCGAAATCGTGGCCGCACGCCCCTTCGGCGCCGCAGCGCTGAAGATCTTCCCGGCCGCGGAGGCCGGCGGCCCCGCCTATCTGAAGGCCTTGCGGGGCCCGTTCCCCCACGAGTTGTTCGTGCCGGTGGGCGGTGTCGACGAGGCTGCCGCCCGGGCGTATCTGGCCGCCGGAGCGACCGCGGTCGGAGTCGGCTCACCGCTGATCGGAGACGCCGCCGACGGCGGCAGCCTGACCGCGCTGCGCGAACGAGCCCGCGCCTTCCTGACCGTCGTACGGAAAGACACGCCGTGACCGGATCCGCATCGCACACCGAAGGCGCAGCCGGGAGCGCGACTGGCTCAGCCGGAGCCGGAGCCGGAGCCGGAACAGCCGGACGCAGGGTCGGAGCCGGACGCAGGGTCGGAGCCGGAGCCGCAGTCGCAGCAGCCGGGCCCAGGGTCGGAGGCGGCGCCGAAGCCATCCGCCCCGACCGTCTGGAGCTCGGCGAGGGCATCCGCTGGACGGACCGCGGCATCGTGCTCGTGGACATCCTCGCCGGACGTCTGCTCACCGCCGTCGGACATCCCACCGACCCCCTGCGGCAACTGGCCCAACTGCCCGTTCCCCTGGGCGCGGTGGCCCCCGTGGCCGATGCCCCCGGCACCTGGATCGCCGCCGCGGGCACCGGGATCTGCCTGCTCTCACCCGACGGGTCGACGCGGTGGCTGGCACAGCCCGAAGCGGACGCCGCGCGACCCATGCGTATGAACGACGCGACCACCGACCCCTTCGGCCGCTTCTGGGCGGGCAGCATGGCCTACGACGCCGACGAGGGAGCCGGCTCCCTCTACCGGGTTGACCACGACGGCACGGTGACCCGCGTCCTCGACGACATCACGGTGCCGAACGGGCCGGCCTTCACCGCCGGCGGCGCCAGCATGTATCTGGCCGACAGCGCCCGGGGAGGCATCAGGCGCTACCCGGTCGACCCGGCCACCGCCGAACCCGGGCCCCCGGAGGTGTTCATCACCGTCGACGACGGCAGCCCCGACGGCATGGTGGTGGACGTCGAAGGCGCCGTATGGGTGGCGGTGTGGGGCACGGGATCCGTACGCCGGTATCTGCCGGACGGCCGTCTGGACCGCACGCTGAGTCTGCCCGCACGACAGCCCGCCGGGGTGTGTCTGCAGGAGGATCTCCTCCACATCACGACGGCCCGCGTGGGACTCGCCGAGCCGGGCCCCTACGACGGCGCGGTGTTCACGGCCCGTGTCGAGGTTCCGGGCCGACCGGCGACTGCCTACCGCCACGACGGCTCGGTTTCGCTCCCGGGGGAGAGGTCATGAAGGACGGCTGGAGGCCTGCCGAAGGACCCGTGGTCTGCGTCGGGGAGACCATGGCCGCCCTGGCTCCCGGCCCCTCGGAATCGCTGGAAACGGCCGAGGACCTGCGTGTGTCGGTGGCCGGGGCCGAGTCGAACGTGGCGATGTACCTGGCAGACCTCGGCATCCCCGTCTCCTGGCTGTCGGCGCTGGGCGACGACGCGTTGGGACGGCGTGTGCGTGCCGCGGTCGGTGCGGCGGGCGTCGACGCCGGCGGCGTGCGCTCCGATCCGGAAAGGCCCACGGGCCTGCTGGTGAAGGAGCCGACCGGCACCCGTACCCGCGTCCACTACTACCGCGGCAACTCGGCGGCCTCTGCCCTGGGACCCGACGTACTGGACGACGAGAGACTGCGGTCGGCCTCCGTCCTCCACCTGACGGGCGTGACCCCGGCACTGTCGCCGTCCTGCCGGAGCCTGGTCGTGGAGGCGCTTGCCACTCCGCCCGCAGAGCGCCCGTACGCCATCAGCTTCGACGTCAATCACCGCCCGGCCCTGTGGCCGCCCAGGACCGCCGCGTCCGTGCTGCGCGACCTGGCCGACCGAGCCGACATCACCTTCGTCGGCCTCGACGAGGCACAGGACCTGTGGGACGCCGACCTCGAACCGGCCGACGTACGGAAGCTGTTGCCGCATCCGCGTCTCCTTGTCGTCAAGGACGGCGGTCGTGCGGTCACCGTCTTCGGCGACGGGGGTTCGTGGACGGTGCCCGCTCTGCGCACCGATGTGGTGGAGCCCGTCGGCGCGGGTGACGCTTTCGCCGCCGGATTCCTGACCGGCCTGCTGCCCGGGTTCGACGTAATTCGGGGGTTCTAGAGGTTCAGCCAGGGTGAACATGCAGGTCGCGGCGCTTCAGTTCG
>NZ_JAPWHT010000657.1:0-4044 GCF_027270795.1 Streptomyces sp. ActVer | reverse complement strand
CCGGTGTGCCGGTCTGCTTTGGGCGGCCGCGCCCTCAGCCCGATGGGCACGGTCCGCCACCACCGCGATCACGGCGTCACCTGGCTCGGTCTGCTCGCCGAGGCGCCGCCCAGTCTGGACGCCGTCGGCTACGCGGTGCACGAGCACGGGTTCGCCGGACACATGGCCCGCACCAGCGAGGTCACCCGCTACTACCTGCAGTGCGAGCGCGGCACCCCGGCCGACGCCTGGTCCGAGGAGCGGATCTGGGACGAGCTGGAGCTGCGGATGCGGGCGCGGGAGTACGGGCCGCTGCGCCGCGGGCGCGTGGTGCAGCGTTCCGTCGTCGACCTGGAGTCCGACGTGCTCGAACCGCTGCGCCAGGGCGCGCTGTTCCTCGTCGGCGACGCCGCCGGTCTGATCAGCCCGTCCGCCGCGAAGGGCGCCAATCTGGCGGTCCTCGAAGCGGCGGTCCTGGCCGACGCCCTGATCGACGACCTCACTGCCAAGAACCCCGAGGGCCTCGACGCCTATTCGGCGCGGTGTCTGAGGCACATCTGGCGTGCGCAGGAGTTCTCGCACTGGATGATCGGGCTGCTGCACGGCCCGTCCGGCGTGGACGGCGAGTCGCTGTTCCACAACTCCCTGCGCCGCTCCCGCCTCACCTCGCTGCGCACCTCGCGCAGCCACCAGGACTGGTTCGCCGAGCACTACGTCGGCGTATAGCCCCTCATATCCCGTCGCTGCTTCCCAACTCCGCACCCGCGTACGTCCGTACGCGTACATCCGAACCCCGGAATGAGGATCCACCCGCAATGATCACGACATTGTCGGGCGATACGTCCCGCCTGCGCGCGACGGTCGACTTCGTCAAGGAACAGGACACCGCCACGCTGCTCCGGCTCCTGCTTCCCGGGCTCGACGGCCCGGAGCTGCGGGCCGTGGCGGAGCGCTGCGACTTCTCGCACGCGGCGCTGCTCGTCTTCCCGCCCGACGAGGCCGCGCTGAGCGCCACGCTCGCCGACTGCGGGCTCGTCGCGGACGCGCCGCCGCGGCCGAGTGTCATCGTGCGCGAGCGTCTCGCCGTACGGCACAAACGGAGTGCGGCGGAGCTCGACGTCGGCATTCTGCGCCCCGTGGTGGAGTGCCTGGACGGGGCGCGGCGCCGGGTCGAGGTGTTCGCGCTGACCGTGCCGCCGGGGTCGGACCTCGACACGGTCGCCGCGCACGAGCGGGAGCAACAGCACGAGACGCATGTCGCCTTCGAGGTCGCGACTCCGGACCCGCTGGTGCTGCGCGGCCTGTGCGCGGCCTTCGGGCGGTACGGTGCGACCCCGGACGGCGGCGGCTACAACCCGCACGAGAACGGCACGGTGTTCTACTTCACCGCGCCCGCCGAGGCCAAGGCCGGGTACCGGCGCGTGGAGCTGTACGTTCCCGGCGACCACCGTGACGTCCTCGCCGCCCACCTCGACGAGCACCGCGGACGGCAGCCCGCCGAGACCCTGCTGCGCCTGCTGACCGGGGCGTGGACGACACAGGCTCTGGCCGCGTTCGTACGCCTCGACGTGGCCGACGCGATGGACGAGGAACGGAGCGTCGGACTGTCCGAACTGGCGCGGGACGTCGATGTGTTGGCGCCGAACCTGGCCACCCTGCTGCGCTACCTCGCCATGCTCGGCGTGGTGAGCGAGGACCGCGACGGTTTCCGGCTCACGGACACCGGCGGGCTGCTGCGCGCGGACGCCGAAGGGTCGATGCGGGCGCTGGCGCTGATGTACGGGGGACCGTTCTACGAGTCCTTCGCCGGGCTCGACCACACCGTGCGCACCGGACAGGTCGCCTTCGAGCAGCGCTTCGGCGAGAACCACTTCGACCACTTCGCCCGCGATCCCGCACTCGCCGAACTCTTCGACCGGTCCATGGCCGCCGGTTCACGGATGTTCGACCCGCTGCCCGTCCACCCGGTTCTCACCGCGGCGGCCGAAGGGGCCACCGTGGTCGACATCGCGGGCGGCAACGGGGAACTGCTCGGCCGAATCCTTTCCGCACATCCCCGCCTGCACGGCATCCTGCTGGAGCGCCCGCACACCGTCGAGACCGCCCGCCGCCTCCTCGGCGCGGCCGGCCACGCGGAGCGGTGCACCTTCCGGGCGGGCGACTTCGCGGACGCACCCGCGGGCGGCGACGTCTACGTCCTGTCGCGCGTCCTGCACGACTGGGACGACGACCGCTGTGTCGAGATCCTGCGCCACTGCGCCCGTGCGATGCCCGGCACCGCCGATCTGCTCGTCGTCGAACGCGTCCTGCCCGCCGACGGCTCGGCCTCGCTGGCCACGGCCTGGGACCTGCACATGATGTGCAACGTCGGCGGCCGCGAACGGAGCGCCGACCACTACGCCCGCCTGTTCGCCGACGCGGGCCTCACTCTGGTGGGCGTGTCCGCGCTGCCCCTGGACGGCAGCGTGCTGCACGTCCGCGGGACCGGCCCGGCGAACACCGGATCCAAACCCTAGGAGTCGAGCTCCTTGTCGCACGCGGGGCGGCGGGCGTCCGCCCCGCGTGCGCGCATGATCGGCCGGACGTGTCCCAGGAGTGGTGTTGCCTAGAGCGCACTCCACGACGTTGGCTATGAGCCATGAAGTACACGCAGCTGGGACGCACAGGACTCAAGGTCAGCCGACTCGTGCTCGGGACCATGAACTTCGGTCCGCAGACCGACGAGGCCGACAGCCACGCGATCATGGACGCGGCGCTGGACGCGGGGATCAACTACTTCGACACCGCCAACGTGTACGGCTGGGGCGAGAACAAGGGCCGTACCGAAGAGATCATCGGCAACTGGTTCGCCAAGGGCGGCGAGCGGCGCGACAAGGTCGTGCTGGCCACCAAGGTGTACGGGAACATGGCCGCCGACGGCGACGCCTGGCCCAACCACGACAAGCTCTCCGCGCTCAACATCCGCCGTGCGGTCGACGCGAGCCTGAAGCGGCTCCAGACCGACTACATCGACGTCTACCAGTTCCACCACGTCGACCGCCGCACTCCCTTCGAGGAGATCTGGCAGGCCATCGACGTACTCGTGCAGCAGGGCAAGATCCTGTACGTCGGGTCCTCCAACTTCCCCGGCTACAAGATCGCCCAGGCCAACGAGATCGCCGCCGGGCGCGGCGGCACCATCGGCCTCGTCAGCGAGCAGTGCCTCTACAACCTCGCCGAGCGCCGCGCCGAGATGGAGGTCATTCCGGCCGCGCAGGAGTACGGGCTCGGCGTCATCCCGTGGTCGCCGCTGCACGGCGGTCTGCTCGGCGGTGTCATCAAGAAGGAGGTCGAGGGCGGACGCAGGGCGAGCGGCCGGGCCGCCGACTCCCTCGCCAACACCGCCATCCGCGCCCAGATCCAGTCGTACGAGGACCTGCTCGACAAGCACGGCGTCGAGCCCGGCGAGGCCGCCCTGGCCTGGCTCCTCACCCGCCCCGGCGTCACCGGCCCGATCGTCGGCCCCCGCACCGCCGAGCAACTGGACTCCGCACTCAGGGCCGTCGAACTGGAACTGAGCGAGGACCTGCTGACCGGCCTCGACGAGATCTTCCCTGGCCCGGGCCCTTCTCCGGAGGCCTTCGCCTGGTAGCGGCACGTGGAAAGGGCGCCCCGACGGGGGCGCCCTGAAGGGGCGCGGGGCTGTGACATATGCGGCTCCGCCGCGTGGGCGCGACCAGCCACAACGGGCCCGCAGCCGACAACCCGCCGCCGGAGGCAAACGGCTACCTGCCGACCGCGGCCGCCATCGCCACCACAACAAACATCATCACAAGCACCCCGGCCATGATCCGGTTACGCGTCTTCGGGTCCACGCCACCGAGCCTAACCGCCCCTCCCTCAGCCACCCCCGGCGAGGGGTCCGCCGAGGGCCCACCGCCCGTACACCTCATACCGCGGCTGCTCCCCCGGCACCCCCGAGGCAGGCAGCCGACTCCGCATCAGACACAGCTCACCGACCGTCCACCCCCGCCCCTCGAACCCGTCCAGCACAGCCACGTAAGGACCGAAGTCCGTCTCCTCCCG
>NZ_JAPWHT010000656.1:0-4084 GCF_027270795.1 Streptomyces sp. ActVer | reverse complement strand
GGCCCGGTGCGCTCGCTGGCGGGCTGCGCGGGCACTGTGGCCAGCTTCTGCGTGCCGCCGAGGGGCAGCCCCGCGTCGTTCAGCCCGCGGTTGCGCCGTGAGTCCTTGGGCTCCAGGGGTATCGGCGAGCCCCGCAGCGGCTCGTCCGCGGTCCGCGGCAGCGTCAGCCGGAACTGCGAGCCGCCCCCCGGCTCGCCCCAGGCCTGCAGCCAGCCGCCGTGCAGCCGCGCGTCCTCCAGGGCGATGGACAGGCCGAGGCCCGTACCGCCGGTCGTACGCGCGCGTGCCGGATCGGCCCGCCAGAAACGGCTGAACACCCGGGTCGCCTCGCCGGGCTTGAGCCCCACTCCGTAGTCGCGCACCGCGACCGCGACCGCTCCGCCGGCCGCGGCGAGTTTGACCACGACGTCCTTGCCCTCGCCGTGCTCCACGGCGTTGACGACGAGGTTGCGCAGCACCCGCTCCACGCGCCGGGCGTCCGCCTCGGCGACCACCGGCTGCTGGTCCCCGACGACCTGTATGTGCGTGCCCTTGCGGTCGGCGAGCGGCTCGGCCCCGCTGACGACCCTGCGTACGACCTCCCGCAGGTCTATCGGCTCGGCCTCCAGGGCCGCCGCGCCCGCGTCGAAGCGGCTGATCTCCAGCAGGTCCGCGAGCAGCGTCTCGAACCGGTCCAGCTGGTCGGCGAGCAGCTCGGCCGACCGCGCGGTCATCGGATCGAAGTCCACGCGCGCGTCGTGGATGACGTCGGCCGCCATCCGGACCGTCGTCAGCGGCGTCCGCAGCTCGTGCGACACGTCGGAGACGAACCGCCGCTGCATCCGAGACAGGTCCTCCAGCTGCTGGATCTTCAGCTGCAGGTTCTGCGCCATCTTGTTGAAGGCCTCGCCGAGCCGCGCGATGTCGTCCTCGCCGGTGACCTTCATACGTTCCTGAAGGCGCCCGGCGGACAGCCGCTCGGCGATCCCGGCGGCCATCCGGACAGGCGTGACGACCTGGCGCACCACGAGCCAGGCGATCGCCCCGAGCAGCACCACCACGAACAGCCCGGCCGTCGCGAGCGTCCCCTTGACGAGGCTGAGCGACTTCTCCTCCTGCGTGAGCGGGAAGAGGTAGTACAGCTGGTACGGGACGTTCTTGGGGTCGTTGAGCTGGGTGCCGATGATCAGCGCCGGCTGGGAATCCTGGCCGTTGGTGTAGAAGATGCGCGTGTAGCTCTGGGCCGCGCCCGTGCCCTCGTCGACCCGGTCACGCAGATCCTCGGGCACGCTGAGGCTCCAGTCGACGAAGCCCGACGCACGCGGTCCGAGGCCCCTGCTGTCGTTGTCGGCGGAGGCGGTGCTGAGGGTCACGACGCTGAACGCGCCCTGGCCGCCGCTGGACAGCGACTCCACGAGAGCGCTCATCCAGCCGCTCACGTTCTGTACGGGGTTCTCGTCCGAGCCCGGGCCGTCGTCCGCGCCCGCCGCGCTGTCGGCCTCCTGCTTGGCGACCGTGAACCCGCCCGTGGCCTGGCTCTGCGATGCCTTCACCTTGGCGTCCAGCAGGCCGTTGCGCACCTGCCCGATCACGACGAAGCCCAGCAGCAGGACGACACCCAGCGACATCAGCAGGGTCGTGACGACGACCTTGAGCTGGATGTTGCGCCGCCACAGCCGCATGACGGGCAGCAGCGGACGGCGCACCCAGCGCATGAACAGCCGAAGGACCGGGCTGCCCTGGACTCCGCCCTGCAGCAGCCCGCCCTCGGTGAACTGTCCCCAGCGGGAGCCCGTCGTCTTCCGGCCGACAGGCCGCCCCGCGCGGGTCCCCGGCTGGCCGGGCGCCGAAGCGGCACTGTCCCGGGACATGTCAGCTCGGTCCGGCCTTGTAACCGACGCCACGGACGGTCACCACGATCTCCGGCCGCTCCGGGTCCTTCTCGACCTTGGAGCGCAGCCGCTGCACATGGACGTTCACCAGGCGGGTGTCCGCCGCGTGGCGGTAGCCCCACACCTGCTCCAGGAGCACCTCACGCGTGAACACCTGCCACGGCTTGCGGGCCAGCGCCACCAGCAGGTCGAACTCCAGCGGAGTCAGCGCGATGGACGCCCCGTCCCGCTTCACAGAGTGACCGGCCACGTCGATGACCAGATCGCCGATGGCGAGCTGCTCGGGCGCCGGCTCCTCCGACCTGCGCAGCCTGGCCCGGATCCGGGCCACCAGCTCCTTTGGCTTGAACGGCTTCACGATGTAGTCGTCCGCGCCCGACTCCAGGCCGACCACGACATCGACGGTGTCGCTCTTCGCGGTGAGCATCACGATCGGTACCCCGGACTCCGCCCTGATCAGGCGGCACACCTCGATGCCGTCCCGGCCGGGAAGCATCAGGTCCAGGAGCACCAGGTCGGGCTTGCTCTCACGGAAAGCGGCCAGCGCCTTGTCGCCGTCGGCTACGAAAGACGGCTCAAAACCTTCACCACGCAACACAATGCCGAGCATCTCGGCCAGTGCGGTGTCGTCATCGACGACAAGGACTCGTCCCTTCATAAACGACATCATCCCATTAACTAAATCGTTACCTGGCGTGACCTGTCACACAGCTCTTCAAGCGCCTCAGCCGTCACGGGAGACACAGCGCCCTCCTCGGTGACGATCGCAGTCACCAGCTCGGGCGGCGTCACGTCGAACGCCGGGTTGTACGCCTGGGTCCCCAGGGGTGCCACCGGTATCCCGCCTCCCGCTTCCGCTCCGGCCACCGGCACCTGGGGTGCTGTGATCTCCGTCACTTCATGTCCGGCACGCTGCTCGACCTCGATCGCTGCTCCGTTCGGAGTGTCCGGATCCACCGTCGTCACCGGCGCCACCACGATGAACGGCACGTGGTGGTACCTGGCCAGCACCGCGAGCGGATAGCTCCCCACCTTGTTCGCCACCGAACCGTCGGCCGCGATCCGGTCGGCACCGATCAGCACCGCGTCCACCTCTCCCGCCGAGAACAGCGATCCCGCCGCGTTGTCCGTGAGCAAGGTGTACGCCATTCCGCTCCGCGCCGCCTCATAGGCCGTCAGGCGAGCACCTTGCAGCAACGGCCGCGTCTCGTCCACCCAGAGCCTGCGCA
Organism: Streptomyces sp. ActVer; assembly: GCF_027270795.1. Classification (NCBI taxonomy): domain Bacteria; kingdom Bacillati; phylum Actinomycetota; class Actinomycetes; order Kitasatosporales; family Streptomycetaceae; genus Streptomyces; species Streptomyces sp. ActVer. The sequence goes on along the minus strand of NZ_JAPWHT010000656.1, from coordinate 984 downwards.
GCCGCCCCGCCCGGTGCGCCGCAAGGGCCACCGCGAACGCCGTGCCCTCGCCCCCGGACACCAGCGCACCGGTGTTGCAGTGCGTCAGGATCCGGTGGTTTCCGCCGGGCAGCAGCTCGTCGAGAAGTGCCAGCCCGTGCGTGGCCATCCGGGCGCTGGCCTCGGCGTCCTCCGCGTGCAGCGCCCTCGCTGCGGCCAGCGCGGCATCGGCGGCCTGCTTCTGGTCACCACCACCCCGCAGGACCGCGAGGTGGGCCGCCTGGGCCCTGCGCGCCCCGTACGAGAGGTTCACCGCGGTCGGCCGGGCACTCGCGAGCGCGGCCGCGGCCTCGTCCACGTCGAACCCCCGGGCGGCGGCGAGCGCGACCCCGTAGGCCCCCGCGATACCGAGCAGCGGCGCCCCGCGAACGGCGAGCGTACGGATCGCCTCCACCAGGGCGGGCGCGTCCGTGCACACCAGCTCGACCTCCTCGGCGGGCAGCCGTGTCTGGTCGAGGAGGACCAGGACAGGGCCTTCCGGCGGCTCGTCCCAACGGATCGCCGGAATCTCGGTGGGCCGCTGGTTCTCGCGGGATTGCGCGTACTGATCAGCCATCCGCCCAGTCTGCCCCGTACCGGCCGGACAATTGAAGGTGTGCAGCCCATACGGCAGCCGGTCACTTCCCCGCCACACCGTGGCACGATGGCAGCCAACCTGCCGCCGCGACCGCGGACGGGCACCGTGAAGGAGCGACGATGAAAGACACTCCGGGCTGGGCATCGCCCGGATCTGCCCCCTCCGACGGGCAGAACGGACAGGAGCCGACGGCTTCCGGCCCTGCCGAGCCCGCGGACCGGCCCGGTCCCACGGAGCCCGCTGGCCAGCCGGGCGCCGACCCGTCCGGCCCCGGCCCGAAGTGGTCCAAGGAGCAGCCCCCGCCGGCCCAGTGGCCGTCCCCCGACAGCCCCCAGGGCACCCCGCCCCAGGCCCCGCCACCACCGCCC
>NZ_JAPWHT010000655.1:0-4104 GCF_027270795.1 Streptomyces sp. ActVer | reverse complement strand
GCGGCGATGAACGGCCCTGCGCCGTGGGAATGCGTGGCGGCGGTGTGCGCGTCGGTCACGGTGTGCTCCTGAAAGTCCGTGGATAAGGGGCTGGCTTACGGCGTATTGCTCTCGGCTCCGAGCCGGCGTACGTCCCGTACCGGACGTACGCCGACTCCGAGCGGTCGTACGGCTCTAAGCAAAAGCGACGTTGTAGAGGCCTGCGGCGATCGCTCCGCCGATCAGCGGACCGACGACCGGGATCCAGGCATAGCTCCAGTCGGACCCGCCCTTGTTGGGCAGGGGAAGCAGGGCGTGCACGATACGCGGACCGAGGTCACGGGCCGGGTTGATGGCGTACCCCGTCGGACCACCGAGGGAGAGGCCGATGCTGACGACCACGAGGGCGGTGATCAGCGCGCCCAGGGTGCCGAGACCCTTGCCGCTGTCGTTCAGACCCTGCGTGAGCACCGCGAGCACCAGCACGACCGTGCCGATGATCTCCGTGGCGAGGTTCTGCCACGCGATCCGGACCTCCGGGCCGGTGGAGAAGATGCCGAGCACCGGGCCGGCCTTGGCCTCCCGTGCCTCCACGGACTTGGTGTCCTGCGCACCGGGACCGCCCACGATCTCGCGGTCGGTGAGGTGCGCCTGGAACTGCCCGTAGTACGCGACCCACACGAGCGCCGCGCCGATCATGGCGCCGAGAAGCTGGCCCGACCAGTACGTCAGGACGTTGCTCCAGGCGTCGTCCTTGATGGCGATCGCGAGGGTCACGGCCGGGTTCAGATGGGCACCGGAGAGAGGCGCCGAGGTGTACACGGCGGTCAGTACCGCGAAGCCCCACCCGAAGGTGATGGCGAGCCACCCGGCGTTGCGTGCCTTGGAGGCCTTCAGCGTGACGGCGGCACAGACACCGCCGCCGAGCAGGATGAGTATGGCGGTACCGATGGTCTCGCCGATGAAGATGTCGGAGCTGGACACCCGCGACTCCTTTGTCCTTCGTCCAGGGGAAGCCGAACCCCGGGTCCCTCCGGTGGTTCGCGACCTCAGGTGAGGTCGTTGCCGGCCCTTGGCGTTGTCACACTCTAACGTGTATTGCCGGTAGGTGTTCGACAATGCCGACCGATGGACGCGAGTCTCGCTCTCCCGTTACCACCCCGTCAAGGCTTCCGTTGTCGAAAACGCGATCGTTATTCATTGCTGTGAAACATCGATCTTGGGAAGGCCGCGCACCGCGTGCGAGCTGGCACGTTCCGTGGTCGCCAGGGGATGACAAAGGGCCGGTACGTCGTCGACGTACCGGCCTTGTTTCCGTGCGAGGTCCCCGCGAACCTCAGCACCGCGTCCTTGTGAACCTCAGAACCGCCCGGCGCCCAGATCCCGGGACACCGCGCGGGCGCAGTCGCGGACCGCCGCGATCAGCTCGGGGCGCAGCTCGCCGTCCTTGCAGACGCGCTCCACCGCCCCCGTGACGCCCACCGCGCCGACCGGCATCCGCCGCTGGTTGTGGATGGGTGCGGCCACCGAGGCCACGCCCGTCCAGGTCTCCTCGACATCGGCCGCGTACCCGCGCGCGCGGGTGAGGTCGAGGACGGTCTCGAACGCGTCCGCCGCACTTACCGTGCGGACCGTGAACTCCTTTCGCTCGGCCTCCAGGACCTCGCTGTGCGCCACCGGGTCGTAGGCCGACAGGACCTTGCCCAGCGCCGTGGAATGCAGCGGCTGCATGGCCCCGACCTCCAGCACCTGCCGGCTGTCGTCGGGCCGGAACACGTGGTGCACGATCAGTACGCCCTGCTGGTGCAGGACCCCCAGGTAGACGCTCTCGCCGCTCGACCGGGCCAGGTCGTCCGTCCACACCAGGGCACGCGCCCGCAGCTCGTGCACGTCGAGATACGTGGTGCCCAGGCGCAGCAGCTCCGCGCCCAGCTGGTAGCGCCCGGACGCCGCGTCCTGCTCGACGAAGCCCTCCTGCTGCAGCGTGCGCAGAATGCCGTGGGCCGTACCCTTGGCCAGGCCGAGCGACGAGGCGATGTCCGACAGGCCGAGCCGTCGCTCGCCGCCCGCGAGCAGCCGCAGCATCGCGGCCGCCCGTTCGAGCGACTGGATGTTCCGTGCCATCGCCGTCCTGCCCTCCGTCCCCTCGCACCGTCGGTCGGCGCTTCGCTGCCACCGTTCGGCAATGTCGAACACTACCGGTCGTCGTCGATGTCCCGCTAATGGGTGGGCGGGATCAGTTGCAGTGATGTGTTGCGGCCGCAACACCCCCGGCGCCGACCGGCCGCATCCCCACCACAAACCACGTGATCCCCACCGCGGGTCGCGTGTGTGTCGCCCGTCCGCCCCGTGGACTCCCCTGACCCGCCGCGCCGCCGCGGGCTACCCTTGCGGCGTGCGCCTTCCATGAGAAGCGCAAAGCCGACAGCCGTCGCACTTCAGGGAGCATCTTCCATGGCCTCGTCGCCTAACCCGTCCCTCTCGTCCTCCTCCGCCTACAGCAGGACCCGAACCGATGCCCTCCGCGAGGCCCTCGCCACCCGCGTGGTGGTGGCCGACGGTGCGATGGGCACGATGCTGCAGGCACAGGACCCGACGATGGAGGACTTCGAGAATCTCGAAGGCTGCAACGAGATCCTGAACATCACGCGGCCGGACATCGTCCGCTCCGTCCACGAGGCGTACTTCGCCGTGGGCGTCGACTGCGTGGAGACCAACACCTTCGGCGCCAACCACGCGGCCCTCGCCGAGTACGACATCGCCGAGCGCGTCTTCGAGCTCTCCGAGTCGGGTGCCCGCATCGCCCGCGAGGTCGCCGACGAGTTCACCGCCTCGACCGGTCAGCAGCGCTGGGTGCTCGGCTCCATGGGCCCCGGCACCAAGCTGCCGACCCTCGGCCACGCCCCGTACACCCTCCTGCGCGACGCCTACCAGCGGAACGCCGAGGGCATGATCGCCGGCGGCGCCGACGCGCTGCTCGTGGAGACCACCCAGGACCTGCTGCAGACCAAGGCGTCGGTCATCGGCGCCCGCAAGGCCCTGGACACCCTCGGTGTCGACCTGCCGCTGATCGTCTCGGTGACCGTCGAGACCACCGGCACCATGCTGCTCGGCTCGGAGATCGGCGCCGCGCTCACCGCGCTGGAGCCGCTCGGCATCGACATGATCGGCCTGAACTGCGCCACGGGCCCCGCCGAGATGAGCGAGCACCTGCGCTATCTGGCCCGCCACTCCCGCATCCCGCTGTCCTGCATGCCGAACGCGGGCCTCCCGGTCCTCGGCAAGAACGGCGCCCACTACCCGCTGACGGCCCCCGAGCTGGCCGACGCCCAGGAGACCTTCGTACGCGAGTACGGCCTCTCCCTGATCGGCGGCTGCTGCGGCACGACCCCGGAGCACCTGCGCCAGGTCGTCGAGCGCGTCCGGGACCTGACCCCGGCCGTGCGTGACCCGCGCCCCGAGCCCGGCGCCGCCTCGCTCTACCAGACCGTGCCGTTCCGCCAGGACACCGCCTACATGGCGATCGGCGAGCGGACCAACGCCAACGGCTCGAAGAAGTTCCGCGAGGCCATGCTGGACGGCCGCTGGGACGACTGCGTGGAGATGGCCCGCGACCAGATCCGCGAGGGCGCGCACATGCTCGACCTGTGCGTCGACTACGTGGGCCGCGACGGCGTCGCCGACATGGAGGAGCTGGCCGGCCGCTTCGCCACCGCCTCCACCCTGCCGATCGTGCTCGACTCCACCGAGGTCCCCGTCATCCGCGCCGGTCTGGAGAAGCTCGGCGGCCGCGCGGTCATCAACTCCGTCAACTACGAGGACGGCGACGGCCCCGAGTCGCGGTTCGCGAAGGTCACCAAGCTGGCGCAGGAGCACGGCGCCGCGCTGATCGCGCTGACCATCGACGAGGAGGGCCAGGCCCGCACCGTCGAGCACAAGGTCGCCATCGCCGAGCGACTGATCGAGGACCTGACGGAGAACTGGGGCATCCACGAGTCGGACATCCTCATCGACACCCTGACCTTCACGATCTGCACGGGCCAGGAGGAGTCCCGGGGCGACGGCATCGCCACCATCGGGGCGATCCGCGAACTGAAGCGGCGTCACCCGGACGTGCAGACCACC
>NZ_JAPWHT010000654.1:0-4109 GCF_027270795.1 Streptomyces sp. ActVer | reverse complement strand
TGGCTCGGCAGCCCCAGATCCTGGGGGCGCGGGGAACTGCGCGACAAGCCCCCACCCACCCGCGGTCAAAACACAGCCGCAACCCGACCATCCCGAAATCCCCGAGCACCCCAACAGCAGGGTCCCCCTGCACCTACCCGGCACGTCCACACCGAGGAACGCATCCCCGGCGGACAGCCCGAACACCAACACCTCACACACCTCGCTCCTGGCGCCCGCGCCACCCATGCTCCCCCACCCCCTGAAACTCCAACGCGCCCTCCGCCCCCTCAAGCGGAGCGTCCCCGCCCCGTTCGGACAGGAACTGGACGAGTCGGCCACCGCCCACCGGATCGCCCGGCTCGGAGCCGCCCCCCAGTGGTGGCTGCCGGTCCTGCGCCCCGCGACCGAGCGCTGGCTGACGCTCCACCTCGTGCACGACACGGGCCCGACGATGCCGATCTGGCGCCCGCTCGTCCGCGAACTGCACGCGGCCCTCGCCCAGTCGGGCATCTTCCGCACGGTGGAGCTGCACCGGCTGGAGACCGACGGCACGGTACGCCGCCCCGGCTCGCAGGAGGCGTACGCGGACGGGCGTACGGTCACCCTGCTGATCAGCGACTGCATGGGCCCGCAGTGGCGGGACGGCCCGGCGGGCAGCCGCTGGTACGCCACACTGCGCCGCTGGTCCGCCAGGATGCCGGTCGCCGTGGTCCAGCCGCTCCCGGAACGCCTGTGGCGCACCACCGCGCTGCCCGCCACGACCGCCCGGATCGCCGCGCCGGGGCCCGCGGCGCCCAACTCCGCGTACGACGTGGACTCGTACGCCATGGAGGACCTCCCCCGGGACGTGCTGCCCCTCCCCGTCCTGGAGGCCTCGGCGCCCTGGCTGGCGAACTGGTCGGCGCTGGTGGCGGGCGGGGGCCGACTCCCGGGTGCGGTCGGCCTGTTGGGCGCCGCCCCGCCTCCCGCGCCGGTCGACGAATGGGGCCGCGGCGACGTCGAACAGCTCTCCCCGGAGGAGCTGCTGCTCCGCTTCCGTTCCCTCGCCTCCCCGGAGGCCTTCCGGCTGGCCGGTCATATCGCCGTCGGGCGCCCCGAGTTGCCCGTCATGCGCCTGGTCCACGCGGCGATCGAGAGGAACCCCCAGCCGCAGCACCTCGCCGAGGTGATCCTCAGCGGCGCCCTGATCGCGGTCCCGGGCACGGCCGGTTCGTACGCCTTCCGCCCCGGCGTACGCGAACTGCTGCACCGTACGCTCCCCCGCACGGCACTCGGCCGCACCTCCGAACTCCTCGCGCGGGTAGGCGCGTTGATCGACGCCCGGGCAGGAGTGGCGGCCGGCGAGTTCCGCATCGCCGTACCGGGCCCCGGCGACATCACGGCCGACGGCGAGCCGTTCGCGTCGGTCCAGGAGGAGAGCGTACGGAGACTGGGCGGTCCCCCGCCGAAACCGGCCGCCGCCGGGCTGGTGCTCGGCAGGTACCGGCTCGTACGGCGTCTGGGACGGGGCAAGCACGTGATGGAGGCCGAGGACGTCCGGTCCGGAACGACGGTCGCGGTGTACCCGCGCCCGATCGGGCCGGAGCGGCATGAGCACTTCCTCAACACCGCGCGCGTTCTCGCCGCCGTCCGGCATGCCAACGTGATGGACGTCCACGACTTCGGCGTCGAGAACGACATCGCGTACCTGGTCACGGAGTTCGTGGACGGAACCACGCTCGCCGAGAGCCCACCCCTGCCCTTCACGACGTACGTGTCCGTGGTGCGGCAGATCGCGCTGGGTCTCGGAGCCCTGCATGAACTGGGTGTCGCACACGGCCGCCTCACACCGCAGAGCCTGCTGATGTCTCCGGACGGCACCATCAGAATCACGCACTTCGAGCCGGTCCAGGACCGGGGGAACGACGAGTCGAAGGACCTGGAGGCCCTCGGGCATCTGCTGGAGGGCCTGGGCGTGGAGGAGGCGCCGGAGGAACTCCGGGAGTTCGAGCGGGCGTTCAGGTCACGGGTGGCCGGAGCCGTCCGTCTTCTACTCTCTCCGGACACGGACAGGCAGCGTCGCGCCGCAGAGTTCCTCATGGACCCGTCCTACGGCGCGAGCGCCGCCGCCTTCGCCGCGGACCGATACCGCTACCGCCTGCTCGTCCCGGATCCCGGCACCGGGCAACGCGACCTCGTCCGCGGCCCGTTCGTCACCCGCCCCCCCAGGTGGATCCCTCTTCCGGAGCCCGGCCGCACCGCCGTCGTCATCCGGCCCGCCGACGGCGCGCTGACGCTCCTCGACCCCGACCGGCTCGGCGGCACACCGGCCTCGGAGCCCCCGGTCACGTACTACGAGGTCGACCTCACCCCCCAGCAGTCCGTCCACCGGCTCTCACTCCCCAGTTCCCGCGGCGGAACGTTCACCGCGTCGGTGGAGCTGGCCTGGCACGTCGACGATCCGGTGGCGTTCGTGGGCGGCGACACCGGCAACGTGTCCGAACGCCTCCTCGGCCATGTCATGAAGGAGGCCGGCCGTGTCACCCGTCGTCATCCGGTCCACCGTGTGCCCACGCGGGGCGCGCTGCACAACGGACTGCACAACTGGCCGGTCCCCGGGCTTTCGGTGACATGCTCGGTGCGGCTGAAGCCGAACGAAGCGGCGCCGTTCCTCCCGCCCGCGGCCGAGTCGTTCGCCGCACCCCCGGACGCCGCCGCCCCCTTCCTGGTCGACGCCCCCCACGTACTCATCGGCTTCGACGGCCCCCTCGTACGCCTCTACTCCCGGGCCAAGGAGGAGCAGGTCACCCAGGAACTCGTCGCGCTCCTCGCCGAGCTGCGCCACCCCGACGCCGCACTGAGCGGCGAGCCGCCGGCGCCGGGGGGCGTGCCCACGTCACCCCTGGAGGGGCGGTCGAACCCGCTCGACCTGTTGCGGGCGTTCGCCGAGCACCCCCTGGGAGCCGATCTGCGCCGCCGGCTCAACCGCATCGAGGAGCGGGCCGTCCCGACCGCCACGGCCACCCCGTTCTCCGACTCGCTGATCACCACGCTCAACGCCCTCGGCCGGCGCGTGGCCGTCGTCGCGGACAACGCGCCGAGCGCCGTCTGGATGTATCTGCAGGCCCACGGACGGCTCACCGGCCTGGTGAACGGCGGAGTGCACGGCCGCGCCGAGGACCTGACCCGGCTGATGCCGAACCCCGACTGCCTCCTGCGGGCCCTGGACCAGCTCGGTGCGACCCCGTCGGACGCCGTACTGGTCGGCTCGTCGGTCGCCGAGCTGACCGCCGCGAACGCCATCGGCCTCCGCTTCCTCGGCTACACCCGCTCCGAGCCGCACAAGCAGCGCCTGCTCCGCGCGGGCTGCGAGCTGACCACGGCCTCATGGGCGCCCCTGATCCAGGCACTCCCCAACACCTGAGCGCCGCCCCACAAGACCGCCACGCAAGACCACCCGTCCGGCGGCACCCCGCCCGGCCCACCACAAAAGGCGACACCCCGTCAGGCCCCCCACGATGCGAAGGAGGACCGCCGCCCGGCCGAGTCCCACCGTCCGTGCTCTCGGGAGGACCCGCCATGACCGCCAGCCTGGAGCAGTTGCGCCGCTGCCATTTCGCCGTCGACATGGGGGCTGCGAGGACACGTGTCTTCGTGAAGGGCGCCGGGCTCGTCGTGGACCAGCCGAGCGTCGCCGCCGTGAACACGAAGACCGGCGCCCTGATCGCCGTCGGCGAGTTCGCGGAGAAGATGACGGGCCGTACGCCCGACTACATCCGCGTCGTACGGCCCGTCTCCGGCGGCACGGTCGTCGACATCGAGATGGCCCAGCGCATGCTCCGCCAGCTGCTCGGCGACAAGGTCCGCCGCGCCCTGCGCCGCAAGCCCCGGCTGCGGGCCGCCATCTGCACCCCGCACGACGCCGACCCGCTCGCGGAGCGCGCCGCCGTCGAGACGCTCGTCGGACTCGGTGCGCGGCGCGTCGAACTCGTCGACACGCTCATCGCCGCCGGCGTCGGCTGCGGGCTGCCCGTGGGGCGGCCCGAGGCCACCATGATCATGGTGTGCGGGGCCGCCGCCACCCAGGTCGCGGTGCTGTCCCTCGGCTCGATCGTGACCGCCGCCCGCATCCCCGTCGGCGGCGAGGC
>NZ_JAPWHT010000653.1:0-4116 GCF_027270795.1 Streptomyces sp. ActVer | reverse complement strand
GGCGTGGGTGCGGTCGACGGTACGGGCCAGGTCCTCGCCGTCGAAGAACTCCCAGGGCTTGTTGTAGTTGGGGCCCAGGGCGTAGGCGATGCCCCAGTGCCCCATGGCGCAGTCGGGATCCGCCGCCACGGCCGCCTCGAAGCAGGAGACGGCTTCCTCGTGATGGAAGGCGTACGACCAGACCAGGCCGCGGTCGAACCACTTCTGGGCCTCGGCGGACGATGTTGTCACGGTCCGGTTGTGGGTGCCGAGATCGTAGTAGTCCATCGGTCCGCCTCTCCTGTGGTGCCTGTACGCCGAGGGACATCTCTACCACCGAGGCCAGAGGCGATACCGGGCACATCACATCGATACCGGGCGACGGGAACGTACGACGCGAACGCCCGCCCGGACCATGGCGCGGTCCGGGCGGGCGTGAGAGCGGGCAGTGCGTCAGGGAGTGATCCTCCACTGCTGGATGTAGCCGACGTCGATCGACGCCACGTCACGCACCCGCAGCTTCCAGGTGCCCTCGACGGGCTGCGCCGAGGCGTCCACGACGAAGGTCTGGTTCACGTTGTCGGCCGAGCCGCCGCTGCGGTTCAGCAGCGAGTACACGGTCCCGTCGGGGCCGACCAGATCGACGGTCAGATCACCCCGGTAGGTGTGCACGATGTTGACGTACACCTCCGTGGCCGCCGAGGCATTGCCCGGACGGCCCGTGATGGTGATGGGCGACTCGACCGCGGCACCGACGTCGGGGATGTCGACCCGGGTCGAGTTGCCGTAGACGTACGCCACGCGCCACTCGAAGGTGTCCGACACGGCGACACCCGTGCTGTCGGTCACCGTCACGGTGACGTCACTGGTGCCGGTCGTGGTCGGGGTCCCGGAGATCAGCCCGCTGTCGCTGACCGTCAGGCCGTCGGGCAGGCCGGTGGCCTCGTAGGTCAGCGTCGCGTCCGCGTTGGTCGTGTAGGCGTCGATCTGCAGGGACACCTCCTGGCCGACACCGGAGGTCTGGTCGTCGATCGGGGAGACATTGACGCCCAGCGCTATGCGGTCACCGACGTTGATGCCCGCCCACGCGGCGGCGACGGCGAGGTAGGTGTCGCTGTAGGCGCCGAAGAGGTCACCCGCGGCCCGCAGGGTCGCGACCCTGGCGCCCGCGTAGTTGGTCGACGACGTCATGTACGTCGTCAGCGCCCGGTACCAGATCGCGGCCGCGTTCTCGATGCCGATGCCCGCGACCGGGGCGCCGTCGGCGGTGGGGCTGTCGTAGTTCACGCCGTTGACGGTCTTCGCTCCGCTGCCCTCGGACAGCAGGTAGAAGAAGTGGTTCGCGGGACCGGAGGAGTAGTGGACGCCGATGCCGCCCAGCGAGGCGTCCCAGTTGTCGCGGGACTGGCCGTCCTTGGAGGGCTTGTCCATGTACCGCAGCGGGGTGCCGTTGCCGTTGATGTCGATCTTCTCGCCGACCAGGTAGTCGGGGACGTCGGCGTCCAGTCCGGCGTTGAACTCCACCGCCGCGGCGAAGATGTCGGAGGTCGCCTCGTTCAGGCCGCCCGACTCCCCCGAGTACGTCAGGTTGGCGGTGGCGCTGGTGACGCCGTGGGTCATCTCGTGGGCCGCCACGTCGAGGGAGGTCAGCGGCTTGGCGTTGCCCGACCCGTCGCCGTACGTCATGCAGAAGCAGGAGTCCTGCCAGAAGGCGTTGACGTAGTTGTTGCCGTAGTGGGCTCGGCTGTAGGCGGCGACACCGTCGTTGCGGATGCCGTTGCGGCCGTAAACGTTCTTGTAGTAGTCCCAGGTCGCGGCCGCGCCGAAGGCCACGTCCACACCGGCGGTCTGCCGGTTGCCCGGGGTGCCGTCGCCCCAGACATCGTTGTCATCCGTAAAGAGTGTGCCGGTGCCGGAGGTTCCCTGGTTCAGGTCGTACGTGCGCTGGCCCGCACGATCGCCGTCGACCATCTGGTACGACGAACCGGACGCCGTGGTGCCGACCGCGACCGAGCCGTTGTACTGGCCCGCGCCCGTGCCGGTGCGCACGCTCTCGTACTTCGAGGCGACCTTGCCGGAGGCCGCGTCGGTGACGACGCGCAGTTCGCTGGGCGTGCCGTCCTCCTGGAACCCCTCGACGACGGATTCCCAGGCCAGGACCGGCTTGGACCCGGCGGCGGCCCAGACGACGAGCCGAGGCTTGCCCTCGACCTCGGACCGCTCCACGTCGGCCGCCTTGCCGATCGCGAGCGCCTTGGTGGCGGCGCGGGCCGCGGAGATCTTCGGCGTGGTTGTGGGCACCGTGATGGTGGCGCCGGTGGCCTTGGACGTGGTGGTCCGGCCGTTCTTCAGGTGCAGCACCAGGTCACCGCCGAGGACCGGAAGCCCTGCGTAGGTGCGCTCGTACCGGGTGTGGGTCGTGCCGTCGGCGTCCTTGATGACGTCCTTGACGACGAGCTTCTCCCGCGAGCCGAGGCCGAGTTGATCGGCCGTGCCGCCGGCGTTGGCGGTCGCGCTCTTGAGGAGTGCGGTGCGCTCGGCGGGCGACAGCTCGGCCTGGGCCGCACCGGCACGCGGCGTGGCGGTGATCTTCGAAGAACCGGGATCCGCGGGTGCGGCGGACACGGGTCCGGCCTGGACTCCGAGGACGAGCAGCGAGCTCGCGGTCGTGAGGGCCAGGGCCGCGGCGCGTCTGCGCCGGTGGGTGGAACGGTGATACCCGGACAAGGTCTTCTCCTCCTGCGACAGCCGGCCCCTGGTGAGGGCCGACGGCGAGCGGACCGACTGGGTGCAGCCGGTCCGAAATGGGGGGTGGAGCGGGAAGGAGCTCCGCACCGGCCGACACGCGCAGGCGCCCGAGGACGCGGCGACGCGTGCGACGTGAGGGTGCGGGGATGTACGAGTGGGGGACATGAGAGGTGTGGCAGGTGTGACGATGTGAACGAACAGTGAATGTTCCACAGCAGAGTGACACCACTCGCACAGGCTTGTCATGGAAGTGACAAGACAACGGCTTGAATTGACCATTGCCTGCTGTGAGTTCATCACCGCCGACGAGCGGTCTCAGCCGCTGCTGGGCGAGGGCCGATCCGTTCGACCCAGGGCAGTCGCCGGCTCGGTCTTCGGCACGAGCACGGACTTCGGCGCGGGTACGTGCCCGGCCGCGAGGCTGCGCCTTCTCAGAACTCGCTGTCGATTCCGGTCACGACCGCCTGCCCCAGCGGGGCGTCGTCCTCGGCGAATCCGCTGTCGCGCAGAGCCTTCGACACCAGACCCACCGCCTCGCTCTCGGCACTGGTGCGGTCCGCCGCCTCGACCTCGATCCTGGCCGAGAACATGCCACCCTCCTCGACGGTCAGCAGGCTCAGTTCCTCACTCTCGCCCAGGTCCGTGTTCTGCGGATCACGAGGCCTGAGCCTGTCCTCGATGTCGGAGCGCGCGGCGTCGGAGACACTGCGGACGAACGTGCCCGGAACGGTGATGACGTACGTGGTCACTGGAACTCCTTACGAGGGTGCCCGGTCCGTCGGGGGCATCACGAGCCGGACGGGCAGACGGCATGACCCGTGCGCCCGACTCGCGTGCAGTGCTCCCGACTCCCATGTACTCCACGTTCCCCGCCTTCGGCAGGGAATGCGAACACGTCGTGCGCCCGGACAGTCGTTCGATACGGAACCCCGTTTGAGTATGCGTACTCATGAAACGGGACACAGGCTCCGGCAGGCTCCCGGATGAACGAAAGGACGAGGTCAAGGGCCTTCGGCTCGCCACCCGGCCCGACCCACCGCTCCACCGGCTCAATTCACCCACGCACGAACGAACGGACCCATGAAGACTGCATCGCTGTTTGACGTACTGCTGGACGCAGCCCGCCGGGCCCCTGAGCAGGTCGTCGTACATGTCCGTGGGGACGGCACCGAACTGACGGTCACCTTCCGGGAGTTGCTTGACGCGTCCCTGCGCGTGGCGGGTGGCTTTCGCGGAGCGGGTGTCGAGCCCGGCACCTGCGTGCCGCTGCTCGCGGACCGCAGCGAGGACTTCCAGCCCATGTTCTGGGGCGCTCTCGCCGCCGGCCTGGTGCCGGTGCCGCTCGCGCCCGACGCGCGGCGGGTCGCCCCGGTGTGGGAGCACCTGGGC
>NZ_JAPWHT010000652.1:0-4116 GCF_027270795.1 Streptomyces sp. ActVer | reverse complement strand
GCCGGTGCCGGGGCCGGGCTGCTCGGCGCCGAGGCCCCGGCCGCCGCGGCCGAGCTCGCGACCGTCGAGTACGCCTCCATGGCGCTGATCACGCTCGCCTACCGCCGCGACGAGATCGCCCTCCCCGAAGGGAGCGGTTTTCTGGTGCCGCCTGTCGACGGGCGCACCATCAAGGCCTCGACGTTCGCTTCCCAGAAGTGGGGGTGGATCGCGGAGGAGGACCCGGACATGGTGGTCCTGCGCACGTCCGTCGGGCGGTACGGCGAGACGGAGATCCTCGGCCGGGACGACGCGGACCTCGTCGACGTGTCACGGCACGACCTGCGCGAGGCCACCGGCCTGGACGCCGAGCCCGTCGAGACCCGGGTGACCCGCTGGGCCGACGGACTGCCCCAGTACCCGGTCGGGCACCACGCGCGCGTGGCCCGCATCCGCGAGCACGTCGGCAAGCTGCCGGGCCTCGCCGTCTGCGGAGCGGCGTACGACGGCGTCGGCATCCCGGCCTGTATCGCGAGCGCGAACGCGGCCGTGGACAAGCTGACCGGCGACTGCGCCGGACTCACGGACGCACTGATCACGAACCCGGTGCAGAGCCTGCACGGCGGAGCGGGAGAATAGCCCCATGAGTGACGACGCCCCCACCACCGGCCAGGCCAGGATCCCGAACGCCGGCAAGAAGGCCAAGGACCTCAACGAGGTCATCCGCTACACCCTCTGGTCCGTGTTCAAACTTCGAGACGTCCTCCCCGATGACGCTGCGCGGGCCGGGTACGCGGACGAGGTCCAGGAGCTCTTCGACCAGCTCGAAGCCAAGGACGTCACGATCCGCGGCACGTACGACGTGTCGGGGCTGCGCGCCGACGCCGACCTCATGATCTGGTGGCACGCCGAGACGTCCGACCAGCTCCAGGAGGCGTACAACCTCTTCCGCCGTACGAAGCTGGGCCGCGCGCTGGAGCCGGTCTGGTCGAACATGGCGCTGCACCGGCCGGCGGAGTTCAACCGCTCGCACATCCCGGCGTTCCTGGCCGACGAGACGCCGCGGAACTACATCAGCGTGTACCCCTTCGTGCGCTCCTACGACTGGTACCTGCTGCCGGACGAGGACCGTCGCCGGATGCTCGCCGACCACGGCAAGATGGCCCGCGGGTACCCGGACGTGCGTGCCAACACGGTCGCCTCGTTCTCGCTCGGCGACTACGAGTGGATGCTCGCGTTCGAGGCCGATGAGCTGTACCGGATCGTGGACCTCATGAGGCACCTGCGGGCGTCCGAGGCGCGGATGCATGTCCGGGAAGAGGTGCCGTTCTACACCGGGCGGCGGAAGTCCGTCGCCGAGCTGGTCGCAGGGCTCGCGTAGCCCTGTACGTACACAGCCCCGCGCCTCTACAGGGGCGTGACCGGGGTCGGCTCCTTGTGCGGCGCGCAGGCCGCGCGTCGTACCGGGAGCTTGCCCTCCAGCAAGTACGCGTCCAGGTAGGCGTTGACGCAGGCGTTGGAGCCGCCGCCGATGCCGTGTGTGCCCGATGCCCGCTCGGTTACCAGGACCGAGCCGGACAGGCGCTGGTGCAGCTCCAGCGCACCGGCGTACGGCGTCGCCGCGTCCCGTTCCGCCGCCAGGATCAGCGTCGGCGGCAGCTCGCCCGGTGATGTGCGTACGTCGAGCGGACGCTGCCGGGACAGGGGCCAGTACGCGCAGGGCAGGTTCATCCAGACGTTGTCCCAGGTCTCGAACGGGGCCACGCGCGCGAGCCGGGTGTTGTCGCGGTCCCAGGTGTGCCAGGCCCGAGGCCAGGGCGCGTCGTTGCACTCGGTGGCGATGTAGACCGCCTTGCTGTTCTCCTGCTCCTCCACCGCGTCGGGGTTCGGGCCCGCCTGCCGGATCAGCGGCTGCGGGTCGCCCTTCAGATACGCGGAGAGCGCCAGCGCGCGCTGCGGCCAGTAGTCGTCGTAGTACCCGGCCTGCAGGAACGTGCTCTGGAGCTGACCCGGACCGACCTTGCCGCCCGCGGGTTCGGCGGCGAGCCGCGCCCGGGCCCGCTCGTAACTGCGCAGCACCTCCTCCGGCGTGCGGCCCAGCCCGTACACCTTGTGGTGCTTGGCGATCCAGGTGCGGAAGTCGGCCCAGCGGCCCTCGAAGGCGACCGACTGGTCGAGGTTGTTCCGGTACCAGACCTTCTCCGGGTCCGGGTTCACGGCCGAGTCGAAGACCATCCGGCGTACGTGCGAGGGGAACAGCGTCGCGTACAGCGACGCGAAGTACGTGCCGTACGAGGCCCCCATGAAGGTCAGCTTCCGTTCGCCGAGGGCGGCGCGCAGGACGTCCAGGTCGCGGGCGTTGTTGAGCGAGGAGAAGTGCCGGATCTCCCGCCCCGACCGCTCGACGCAGCCGCGCGCGAACGCCTTGGCCCGCGCGACACGCTCCTTCTTGTACGACTCCGAGGGGTACGTCGGCGACTGCGTGGGGCCCTTCAGGAGCCGCTTCGGGTCCTGGCAGGAGAGCGGCGCCGAGCGGCCGACCCCGCGCGGGGCGTAGCCGACGAGGTCGTACGCACCGGCGATGCGCTTCCACTCGGGGATCATGCCGATCAGCGGGAAGTACATGCCGGAGGCGCCGGGACCGCCCGGGTTGAAGACCAGCGCGCCCTGCCGCGCCACCGGCCGCTTGCCGTCCTTGCCGGTGGCCTTCACCCGGCTGACGGTCAGCTTGATCTTCTTGCCCTCGGGGTGCGCGTAGTCGAGCGGCACCTCCACCGTCCCGCACTGCAGGCTGCCCGGGGTGTCCTGCTCCTTTGAGCACATGCCGAACCGGATGCCCTCGGCGGCGGCGCGCTGGGCGGCGACGGCCGTGCCGTGCAGTTCGGTCCAGCCGACGGGGGTCTGGGCGCTGCCCGCGGGGGCGGCGACGACGGCGGTCAGAACCAGGGACCCGGCCGTTCCGTAGAGGGCGGCAGCTCGCATCGCGTTCCCTTCAGTGCACGGCAACAACAAAAGGGATATTTCGTTTGGTACTTGGCGAAGTAAAGCACCGGCCCGCCGGTGTCGTCCCAATGACCCCGATGCGCGTCCGGCGTGCGTCCCCGGCGCGCTCTAGGCGTGCGGTTCGCGGTGCGCGAAGGCCGCCCTCAGGTCCGGTTCGCCGATCGCGCGGATGCCGCGTACGGCCACGGTGGTGAGGTACGTACGGTCGTCGCTGCCGGTGTCCGCGCGGCGGGCCAGGGCGCTGAGCAGGTGCTGGCCGGCCGGGGACGCCCAGCGCGTGTAGGGGTGGACCTCGATCCGGGCTATGGCGAGGCAGCTCAGGGTGAGGATGAGCGGGAGCGTGAACCAGATGGCCACCAGGGCCCGGTTCTCCTGCGCCTGAGACGGCATCAACAGGGCGACCGCGCCCAGCACCAGCACGGCCGCCGCCGCGGCCCGCACCTGGCGCACGGCGCCCGCGACGGTGGTGCGGGCGCCGTCCGGCACGGCGAGACCCGCCGCGACGAGGCGGTCGGCGAGGACACGTACGGACTCCGCGGCGGCCGCGGTCGTACGGACCGGCGCGATCCGCGACTGCCCGTACGGGCCTATCGCGCCCAGCACCGAGCGCTCCATCTCGTCCCGGCCGCGCGGGTCCACGACGGTCGCCCAGCCGGTGTGGGCGAGCAGCAGGCGGCGCTGGCGGGCCATCGACACCAGTGTCAGATCGGCGACCCGCGCCGGGCCGCCCGACAGGAACGCCGCCTCGTACAGCGTGAGGCCGCGGCCCTGGAACCGGTCCGTCTCGTCGACGACGACGGCGGCGGCGCGGACGGAGGCCAGGCACAGACGCGTGCACGTGGTGCCGGCCGCGACCCAGGCCAGGAGCAGGAGGAGGACCCAGAACATGCGGGATTTCTATGCGAAGGAGGCCCGGGCGCGCCACGGCTTGTTCACAATTTGGACGGAGCGTCGCCACAGTGTGACGTTTCGCTTCGCTGCGTTCCGGTTGTCAGGGCTTCTTGTCCTCGGACTTGTCCCCGCCGTTGTCCCCGCCCTTCGAGGCCTCGGACTTCTTGGGCTCCTTGGATTCCTGCGGCTCGTCGTCCTCCGGCGGGCGGCTCGTCGCGGGCGGCGGCAGGGTGTAGGTCCGTG
>NZ_JAPWHT010000651.1:0-4154 GCF_027270795.1 Streptomyces sp. ActVer | reverse complement strand
CGACTGCGACCGCGGCCCGCACCGCGGCGACCACCGCCGGATCCGCCAGCGGGTCCGACGTGGTGCGCCCTTCGGCGAGCGCCAGCAGGGCCGGGCCCGTGAGCTCGTACGGGACGGGGCCCGCGAGGTCGAGTACGACGGTGTCGGCCTTCTCGTGGGCGGCGGCCTGGAGAGCCTGGTGCAGGGGTACGGCGACGGGGCGGGCCTCGGGGTCCCAGCGGGCCAGCGACTCGGTGGACGTGAAGGCGGGCAGGGCCGTCCTGTCGCCGGCCTTGAGCGTGGGGACGGCCATGTCGCTGGTCTTCTCGCGGCGCAGCCCGTTCTCGTCCTCCTCGACCTCACCGAGCACGGCCACGACGGGCACGAGGAGCCGGGCCCCCTTGAGCGCGGCGAGGACGGGGCCGTGCGCCGACCGGTCCTCGGCCCAGGCCGTGAGCGCCGCACTCAGCCGGGGGTCGGCGGAGCCGTCGTCGTCGGAGAAGCCGGGGTCGGGGATGTTCTTGTTCGCCACGGGCACCGAGCCTATCGGTGGGCGGGGGCGCTCCGTCCGGTGGGCGACACCGGCCCGTCCGGTGGGGAACCTCGGGCCCTCCGGTGGGCCGATCGTGCGGTTTGCGTCGCTCGGAAACCCGTCGTTCACGAGGTTCACGGGTTTCTCAGGGATCGCTGACACGCTTCTAACATCCGTCTAACCGGGCGCACAGTGCAGGGGCGCACGATCGCGGCATGTTCCCCCACAGGGCTCGTCTGCGCAGTGGCCGTCCGTCCCGCCGCAGGTCTCTCGTGTACGCCTCGGTCGCCTCCGTCGTGCTCGTGGGCGCCACGTCCTCGGGGACGATGTACGTGCAGGCGCACGATGCCGAGGGGCTCGTGTCGTCCTCCGTGTCGCCCGGTGCGGGGGCTTCGACGGGGGCGACGGAGGTTATGGAGGCGACGGTGGAATCTTCGGCTGTGCCCACGTCCGCGGCCAGTTCCAGGACCAGGCCCAGTCCCACGGTGGACCGGGACGCCCTGCTCGCCGAGGCGGTGGAGGCTGTGCCCGTCGAGGACGGGGCGGAGGTGTCGGTGGCGGTGCTTGATGTCTCGTCCGGTGAGAGTGCGGTCTACGGGGACGGGGCGTTCGACACCGCGAGCATCGTGAAGGTCGACATTCTGGCCTCGTTGCTGTTGCGGGCGCAGGACGCGGGGCGGGGGCTCACCGCGCAGGAGAAGACCTACGCCGCCGCGATGATCCGGAACAGTGACAACGCGTCGGCGACCGCCCTGTGGACGGCGATCGGGCAGGCGGAGGGGTTGCGGGCGGCGAACGAGCGGTTCGGACTGCTGGACACCGAGGGTGGGGACGGGGCGTTGTGGGGGCTTACGCAGACCACGGCCGCCGATCAACTCACCTTGTTGCGGCAGGTGTTCGGGGACAAGTCCGAGTTGAGTGAGGGGTCTCGGGCGTATCTGGCCGGGCTCATGGGGGAGGTCGCCGTGGGGCAGGACTGGGGGGTGTCTGCGGCCGCGTCTGGCGTGGGGGCCTCTGAATTCGCCCTGAAGAACGGGTGGTTGCCGCGGAGTGCGACCGGGTTGTGGGACATCAACAGTGTGGGGCGGGTGGGTGTCGGCGGTCGCGAGTATCTGGTGGCCGTGTTGTCCGACGGCAACTCGTCGAAGGAGAAGGGGGTTTCGGTGGTGGAGGCGGTTGCGAAGGCCGCCGTGTCCTGTTTTGAGGGGGACTGAACGCTCCCGCGGGTCCGGTGGGGATGTGCGGGTCGTGGTGGGCCGGGCGCGCCCACGCGGCGGAGCCGCAAATGTCACAGCCCCGCGCCCCTGAAAACGCTGCCCGCCGGTGTCTCCGTGCGGGTCGTTGCGGGCCGAGCGCGCCCACGCGGCAGAGCCGCAAATGTCACAGCCCCGCGCCCCTGAAGGGGCTTGGCACTAAAGGGACTTGGTCGGTTTTCTGCTGCCTCGCCAGAGGATGACGGCCACTACCAGGAGGACGCCGCCGGTGCTGCCTGCCAGGGGGCCGACCCAGGCCGAGGTGGGGCTGTCCTCCTTGGCGGTGTCGGGGCCGTTGCCGAAGTACTTGTTGTTGTGGGCCGCGGCTTTCAGGCCCTCGGGCTTCAGGTCGGCGCCTTCCTTGATGGCTGCCGCGGGGTCCACGAAGCCGAAGCCGCGGGAGTCGTCGCGGCCGCCGGTGGGGGCGTCGCGGGCCGTGTCCTCCAGGAGCTGCTTGATCTGGGCCGGGGACAGGCCCGGGTGGGCCGCCTTGATGAGGGCGACGGCGCCGGAGACGAAGGCCGACGCGGCGCTCGTACCCCAGCCCTCGTAGTACTTCCGGTCCGGATCGGCGATGACGACGTCGACGCCGGGCGCGCTCACCGTGGCGTACCAGCGGCGGGTGGAGAACGAGGCGCGGGTGCCGTAGCGGTCGACGGCCGTCGCGGCGATGACGCCCGGGTAGGCCGCCGGGTACGAGATGTGGTCGCCCTTCTCGCCGCCGTTGCCGGCCGAGGCGACGACGACTGCCCCCTTCTTCAGGGCGTACTGGACGGCGGCGTCCTCGGAGGCGTCGGGGTGGGCGGATTTGGAGTCGTCGCCGAGGGAGAGGTTGATGACGTCGGCATCTTGGTCGGCGGCCCAGCGGATGCCTTCCGCGAGGGCGTTGCCGCGGGTCTTGCGGGCCTTGCCGCGGGCGGAGTCGCCGTCTTCGAGGATCACGCGGACGGGGAGGATCTTCGCCTCGGGGGCGATGCCCATGACTCCGTCGGCGTCGCCCGCGCCGTGTCCGTGGCCCGCGATGATGCCGGCCATCGCGGTGCCGTGGCGGGCCCAGGGGCGGTCGCCGCGGCCGGCGCCGAAACCGACCATGTCCTTGCCGGGCAGGACGTTGCCCGCAAGGTCAGGGTGTTCGTCGTCGACGCCCGTGTCGAGTACGGCGACGGTGATGCCCTTGCCCTTGGTCGTCTGCCACGCCTCCTGCGTGCGCATCGCGTCGAGGGCCCACTGCTTGGCGCGGATGCCGTCGGCGTGAGCGGCGGTGGCGGGCAGGAGGGCGATGGTGGCGGCCAGAAGGCCGACCACGAGCCCCCTCCCTGGCTGGGCCCTGCGGGTCATGACCGCTTCTCCGTGGCCGAGTTGACGGTTTTGCGGAGGCTTCGCTCGATGCGGTCGGCGAGGCCCTGTGCGTCGTGGCCCAGGCCGCCCTGGGCGGCGGGCGTGGTGGCGTCGGCCTTCATCGCGTCCTCCGCGGGCTGCGGTTCGGTGAAGGTACGGCCGTCGGCGAAGCCCGAGACTGCGTAGACGACGACCGGGGCGTCGGTCAGGACCGACAGGGTCCAGGACACGCGCTGGGCGTCGCCGAACCCGGCGGCGAGGGTGCCCTGCGCCGCGTACGGGCGGGGCATGAGGTCGCGCCGTCGGTCGAGGCCCTGTGCGTCGAACCGGGCGCGCAGGGTGCCCATGGCCGCGGAGTCCGCCCTCGTGAACAGCAGGCCGACCGTGGTGACGTGGCTGCGGGTGGCGTCCGTGTAGGTCGCGCGCAGGAGGCGCAGACAGCCCGCGGGGGCGAGGGCCTTGCGCAGGAGGGGGTCGAAGGCGTCCTGGCAGCCGCTGTCCGGGGCCACGGCGATACGGGTCCACACGCGGTCGGCGCCACCGGGGCCCGCGCCCTCGCCGTCGACGGTGGGCGGGAAGAGCTGGTCCACGGGGATGCTGTGCCACAGCTCCCCGGCCGTCGTGAACGCGCTCGGCGTCGCGGCTCCGTCCCCGCTTTCGCCGGACAGCCAACTGCCCGTCACCGCACCGCCGATGAGCCCGAGCCCCAGCACGACACAGGTCAGGACGGCCGCGAGGCGGGGGCGCGGGCGGGCGCCTCCCGTGTGCGGCTGGACGGTGTCGTTGTCGAACGTGTCGGGGGCCGCGAGGGACACGAAGGGGCGGTGGGCCGGGTCCGGGGGCTCGGTGACGTGCGGATTGGGGTCCGTGAAGGACTCCGCCGAGCCGGACAGGTGAATGTCGGGGCGACGCGGGGTGCCGGGTGCCGCGGGCTGGTCGGCCGGGACGGGCCGGAGCCTGGTGGTGGTCTCCGACGGGGTCTCCCAGGGCGCGCCGGTGCGCCGCGCGGAGGGGTGGAACGTGCTCGGCCGCGGAGGAATGGGCGGCCTGGC
>NZ_JAPWHT010000650.1:0-4172 GCF_027270795.1 Streptomyces sp. ActVer | reverse complement strand
CCGCACCAGAGCGCGAGGGCGTCGTCGAGGACGACGGCCGCCTTGCCGGGGTCGCCGTCGGCAAGCGCGCGGACGCCCTCCCCGGCGAGCCGCTCGAAGCGGTGCAGGTCGATGTCGTCGGCCGCCGCGCACAGCCGGTAGCCGCCCTCGGCTGAGGTGATGGCGTCCGCGCCGAGCGTCCTGCGCAGCCTGCCCACCAGGGCCTGCAGCGCGCCCGTGGCGTCGGCGGGCGGGTCGGCGCCCCACACCTCGTCGACCAGTACGGCCGCGGGCACGGTCCGTCCCGGCCGCAGGGCGAGCACGGTCAGCAGGGCACGCAGCCGCGCCCCGCCGACCGGGACGGGCGTGCCGTCGCCACGGAGTGCCTGGGTGGTGCCGAGAATGCGGTAGCGCACGGGGTCCATTGTCTCCGGTGGTCTCAACACGGGTCGCGGGGTTCCTGCGGAGTGGCGCCCGGGATGTCGATCGTGACGAGGACACCGGTCTCCGCGGAGTCCTCCGGGATACGTTTTTCTGTCGGTTCGGACCGCTTGGCCCGGGTATCGGCCGAACGCGGCGACCGCTCCCCCGGTGCCGGTTCACACTGCGCCTGCCTGCCCGCGTAGAGCACCTGCCACGACCTCATGGGTCCACCCTCCCTGGAACTCACAGGCGATCGCGAGACGTTTTCGGCATACGCCCGGTACGGTCGGGCACGCCCCTCAGCATGAAGCCCGCTGAGCGAACCCCAGGGAGCCCGACCCCATGACCACCGCCACCACCCGCCACAGCGACCGGCGGATCAGCCCCGTCTTCCTCGGGATCGTGGCCGTCACCGCGGTGACCGGATGGGCCACCTGGACGGGCTTCGCCGAGCAGCCAGGCGTGGCCGTCTTCCTGTTCGTGACGGCGGCCTGGATCGTCTCGCTCTGCCTGCACGAGTACGCGCACGCGCGCACGGCCCTGCACAGCGGCGACATCTCGATAGGCGCGAAAGGGTATTTGACCCTCAACCCCCTCAAATACACCCACGCGCTGCTGAGCATCGTGCTCCCCGTCATCTTCGTAATGATGGGCGGTATCGGTCTGCCGGGCGGCGCGGTCTGGATCGAGCGGAACCGGATCCAGGGCCGCTGGAAGCACAGCCTGATCTCGGCGGCGGGCCCGCTGACGAACGTGCTGTTCGCGGTGGTCTGCACGGCCCCGTTCTGGCTGGACGCGCTGGACGGCGTACCGGCGGACTTCCAGTTCGCGCTCGCGTTCCTCGCACTGCTCCAGGTCACGGCCGCGCTGCTGAACTTCCTGCCGGTGCCGGGCCTGGACGGCTACGGCATGATCGAGCCCTGGCTGTCGTACAAGATCCGCCGCCAGGTGGAGCCCCTCGCGCCCTTCGGGCTGCTCCTCGTGATCGCCATCCTGTGGATCCCGGCGGTGAACGGTGTGTTCTTCGACGTGATCGACGCGCTCCTGCGCAGCCTGAACATCGACGAGTTCCAGACGTACTGCGGACAGAACCTCTACCGCTTCTGGACGGACACCAACGAGTTCTGCTCGGTCAACCAGTGACGGACGGCGTCCGGCGGCGCGCCCTGTCCCGGCGCAGGTAGTACCAGGTCATGTTGGACGAGAGACCCGCGAGCAGCACCCAGACGATCCCCAGCCAGCTGCCCTGGACGAAGGAGACGACGGCCGCGGCCGTGGCCAGCAGGCAGACGACGAGGGCGTAGAGGGCGAGTCGGGACATGGGGTGCGGCTCCTGTCAGGTCCTGTCGTTGCTGTCGGTCCCGCCAAGGGGACCTGCTCGGTCCCGTCGGGGGGACACTGCTGTGTCCAGTGTCCCCCACGTCAGGAGCCCGTCCGCACGGGCTCCGTCAGGACCCCGTGCGCACACAACTCCGCCCGGAGTCCGCCGCACGGCTACACGTCGGTCACACGCAGACCCGCGTGGGCCTTGTACCGGCGGTTCACCGAGATCAGGTTCGCGACCAGTGCCTCGACCTGGTGGGCGTTGCGCAGCCGCCCGGAGAAGACCCCGCGCATGCCGGGGATGCGGCCGGCCAGTGCCTGGACGATCTCGACGTCCGCGCGCTCCTCGCCGAGGACCATGACGTCGGTGTCGATCTCCTCGATCTCCGGGTCCTGGAGAAGGACCGCGGAGAGGTGGTGGAAGGCGGCCGTGACGCGCGAGTCCGGCAGCAGGGCGGCGGCCTGCTCGGCGGCGCTGCCCTCCTCGGGCTTCAGCGCGTACGCGCCCTTCTTGTCGAAGCCGAGCGGGTTGACGCAGTCGACGACGAGCTTGCCGGCCAGTTCCTCGCGCAGGGACTCCAGCGTCTTGCCGTGTCCGTCCCACGGCACGGCGACGATCACGATGTCGCTGCGACGGGCGGTCTCGGCGTTGTCTGCGCCCTCGACGCCGTGGCCGAGTTCGTCGGCGGCGGCCTGCGCGCGCTCCGCGGCCCGCGATCCGATGATCACCTTCTGGCCGGCCCGCGCCAGCCGGTAGGCGAGTCCCTTGCCCTGCGGACCGGTGCCGCCGAGTACGCCGACGACGAGCCCGGACACGTCGGGAAGGTCCCAGGGGTCCTTCGCGGGCGCCTTCTGTGCACTGTCAGTAGAGGTCATGGGCCGACTTTACGTGCGCTGTTCCCGTCCGCGGCGGTCAGGTGAGCCCCGTCACGGACACCCTGCGGAAGACGATGGTCTCGTACGCACCGAAGTCGCCCGTCTCGTAGAGGAGTCCGACGGTGTCGTCGTCGACGCGGACGAGATCGGAGTACCCGGCGGGCAGTCCGTCCACGGTGTGCGCGGGCCGCCAGGTGACGCCGTCGTCGGTGCTGGAGCGGATCGTCATCAGGGCGCGGAAACCGGGGTCGGCGGGGCCGGAGTACAGCAGGACGTCCGGGTCGCGGAGCTGGAGCACGCTGCCCTCGACGACCGGGCCGGTGAGGCCGGCCTGCGGCCGGAAGGGCTTGACCAGGGTCTGGCCGCCGTCCCGCGAGTACGCGTCGGCGCGGGTGCCGGGTGCGGTGGAGTCGGTGCGGGTGTTGAAGTAGACGCGGCCGTCGGGGAGTTCGGTGGCGGTGGTCTCGTTCACGTTGATGTAGTTGTCGGTGTTGTCGTCGACGTACCCGATGCGCCAGGTCTCGCCGTCGTCGTCGCTCAGCAGACAGTGCCCGCCGTTGTACTTGCCCTCGGTGCCGGTGTCCTTGCCGGTCGGCGGGAGGGAGTGGTTGGCGGGGACGACGACCCGGCCGGTGCTCAGCCGGAGGGCGTGGCCCGGGGTGGTGGCGTACCACCGCCAGGTGTCCTTCTTCGTCTGCTTCGTGATCTCCTTCGGGCCCGACCAGGTGAGGCCCTCGTCGTCGCTGTGCTGGACCCAGACGCGGCGTCCGTCGGCGGCGCTCACCTTGCCGCGGCGGATGGCGTCCTCCGTGGCGAGGGCTGCGTTGCGGAGGTGGACGAGCAGGACGCGGCCGGTGTCGAGGACGACGGGGGCCGGGTTCCCGGAGAGCGCGTCCCCGTTCTTGGCGGCGACCAGGAGCGGGCCCCAGGTCAGGCCGCCGTCCGTGGAGCGCTTCAGCACGATGTCGATGTTCCCGAAGTCGTCCCGGGAACCGACCCTGCCCTCGCAGAAGGCGAGCAGGGTGCCCCCGCCGGTGGCGACGACGGCCGGGATCCGGAAGCTCGCGTAGCCCTCCTGTCCCGCCCGGAACGGCACGGATGTCTCAGTACTGGCCATGGAACCCTCCCTTACCGAATCGGACGGACACTCTGCCCACCCCGGGCGAATTCATGGTGAACTCCACCTGACGAGTGGCCGGTTGCGGCAGGATGCGTGCGCATGGATGCCGTACGGGTCGCCCTGTTGCGCGAAGTGCTCGCCGGAACCGAGTGGCCGGGTGCCACGCGGCGGTTCGCGGGAGCGCTGCGCTCCTCCGTGCTGCCGCACGGGGGCGGACTGCTGCTGGTGGGGACGGCGGAGTACGAGCCGTGGCACCTCGCCGCGCACCTCGTGGACGAGGCCGCCTGGTCGGGCACGCCGGAGCTGACGCCGACGCTCGTACGGCACGGGGCGCGGCCCGGGGACCCGGCCCATCTGGCCGTCGGACTCGGCCGGATCGAGGCGGCCCGGCGGGGCGAGACGCTCCTCGTGGTGGCGCCGGACGCGCCCGGGGCCCCGCACCTGGACCGGG
>NZ_JAPWHT010000064.1:0-32879 GCF_027270795.1 Streptomyces sp. ActVer | reverse complement strand
CGGCGGCGAGCCCGGCGAGGCGGTCGCCGGAGCGTTCGGGGCTCGCGGCGGCGAGCAGCCGGGCGAGGCCGTCGAAGCGGTGGGTGCGGCCGCCGAGGGCGGAGGTGTACGTGCTCATGCCGGCGACGGTACGAAGCGTGGGCGTACGGGGTCCATGGCCGGCCGGAGAGTTAACGCAGACGTTCGCTGCCGGGGCGATCCACAGGCGTTCTAAAGGTCTGGTTGACAAACATTTAACGCCCGAACCGGCGACACGACTCATTTTCCGTGCAGCATTCCGGTCGACCGAAGGCAAGCGCGAAGACGAGCGCGAAGACGAGCGGGCGACCGCGGACGACCCTTGAGAGGGGCCACCCGATGGCAGTACAGGAGGGCGCAGCCCCCGAGGCGGCGACCGGCGAGGACACCACCGTCCACCGGCTCAAGCCGAACGCGATCGGCCTGCTGGGCGTGGTCTTCATGGCCGTCGCCACGGCCGCGCCGATCACCGCGATGACGGGCAACGTGCCCTTCATGGTCTCCTCCGGCAACGGCATCGGAGCCCCCGCGAGCTATCTCGTCGCAATGGTCGTCCTGGCGATCTTTGCGGTCGGCTTCACCTCGATGGCGAAGCACATCACGTCCACGGGCGCCTTCTACGGCTTCATCTCGTTCGGCCTCGGCCGGACCGTCGGCCTGGCCTCGGGGCTCCTCGCGACCTTCGCGTACGTGGTCTTCGAGCCGGCCCTGATCGGTATCTTCTCGACCTTCGCCACGACGACCCTCCACGACCAGACGGGGGTGGACGTCCCGTGGTGGGCGTTCGCGATCCTGATGCTCGCAATCAACGCCACGGGCACGTGGTTCGGGGTGTCGGTCGCCGAGAAACTGCTCGTGGTGCTGCTGGCCACCGAGGTGACGATCCTCGCGGCGATGGCGATCTCCGTCGCCCTGCACGGCGGCGGCCCGGACGGCTTCACGTTCGGCCCGGTCAACCCGGTCAACGCCTTCCAGGGGACCTCGGCCGGTCTCGGACTCTTCTTCGCCTTCTGGTCGTGGGTCGGCTTCGAGTCGACGGCCATGTACGGCGAGGAGTCCCGCGATCCGAAGAAGATCATCCCCAAGGCCACGATGATCTCGGTGCTCGGCGTCGGCGTCTTCTACGTCTTCGTCTCCTGGATGGCCGTCACGGGCAACGGCGAGGCGGCGGCCGTCGAGGCGGCCTCGTCCTCCAACCCGCTCGCCCTCTTCTTCAACCCCACCGAGCAGTACGTCGGCCACTGGGCCGTCATCGTCATGCAGTGGCTCATGATCACCGGCTCGCTGGCCTGCGGCATGGCCTTCCACAACTGCGCCGCCCGCTATCTCTACGCCCTCGGCCGCGAGGGCGTGCTGCCGTCACTGCAGCGCACCATCGGGCGCACCCACCCCGAGCACGGCTCCCCGCACGTCGCGGGACTCGTCCAGACGATCGTCAGCGCGGTGCTGCTCGCGGCGTTCTGGGCGGCGGGCAAGGACCCGTACACCGGCACGTACGTCCTGCTCGCCATCCTCGGCACGATGGCCATCCTGGTGGTGCAGGCGGTGTGTTCGTTCGCGGTGCTGGCCTACTTCCGCAAGAACCACCCCGAGTCCCGGCACTGGTTCAGGACCTTCACCGCCCCGCTCGTCGGCGGCCTCGCGATGCTCGCGGTGGTGGTCCTGCTGGTGTCCAACATGGGCGTCGCGGCCGGCCCCGAGTCCGGCTCGATCGTCCTGAAGGCCACCCCGTGGATCGTCGTACTGATCGGCGCGGGCGGAGTGGCATACGCGCAGTACTTGAAGAGGCGGCGACCGGAGGGGTACGCGCTGCTGGGCAGGACGGTCCTGGAGGAGACGAAGGAGCGCTAGGCGCGCCCCTTCAGGGGCGCGGGGAACTGCGCGACCAGCCACGGACGGGCCCGCAGTTCCCCACCCCCGGTCACCCCGCCCCCGACCACCCCACCCACGGCCACCCCCCGGCGACCTCACCCGTCGCCGAACTCCCGCTGCTTGTGGACGCGCCAACGCTCCATCATCTCGGCGATCTCCACCTCGACGAACTGGAAGAAGGCGCGCGTCTCGGCGAGCCGCCGCCCCGCGGGCGTCTCGATACCCAGGCTGTCGACCCCCTCGTCGAGGGCGGACTGCCAGCGCTTGAGCACCGCGTCGCGGCTGGTCAGCGCCTCGTACCACTGGTCACTGTGCACCCGGTACCGCTCGCGCCGGGAGCCTGGCTCCCGCTCGCGCGAGACCATGTGCTGCTGCGCGAGATAGCGCACCGCCCCGGAGACGGCGGCGGGGCTGACCTGGAGCTGTGCACCGATCTCGGCGGAGGTCAGCGCCCCGGA
The DNA here is from genome assembly GCF_027270795.1 of Streptomyces sp. ActVer. NCBI lineage: Bacteria > Bacillati > Actinomycetota > Actinomycetes > Kitasatosporales > Streptomycetaceae > Streptomyces > Streptomyces sp. ActVer. Next base: position 30,531 of record NZ_JAPWHT010000064.1, on the reverse strand, counting down.
GTCCGAGGCGAGCAGAGCGCCGAACACCCGGGCCGGCATCCGCTGCATCCCGGCCTCGACCAGTTGCGCGGCGAAGCCCTCGACGAACTTCGAAACCGCCTCCGGGTCCCGCCCCGCCTCACTCGGTTCCGACATCCCTGGATCCTCTCCCCTGCTCAGCGCATCATGGTCGAGTGTATCCGTGATTTATACGCTTCCTTAACTTCACAAATTTCTGAAAGAAGCGTACGTTCTGAACCATGACGAAGGCAAACCCCGCCATCGAGGTATCCGGACTGCACAAGTCGTTCGGCAGCACGCACGCCCTGGACGGTCTCGACCTCGACGTCGAGACCGGCGAGGTCCACGGCTTCCTCGGCCCGAACGGCGCCGGGAAGTCCACCACCATCCGCGTCCTGCTGGGCCTCCTGCGCGCCGACTCCGGCGCCGCCCAGCTGCTGGGCGGGAACCCGTGGACCGACGCGGTCGAACTGCACCGCCGGATCGCGTACGTCCCCGGCGACGTGACCCTGTGGCGCAACCTCTCCGGCGGCGAGGTCATCGACCTGTACGGGCGACTGCGCGGGGGCCTCGACAAGGCACGCCGGACGAACCTGACCGAGCGGTTCGAACTCGACCCGACCAAGAAGGGCCGCACCTACTCCAAGGGCAACCGGCAGAAGGTCGCCCTCGTCGCCGCCTTCGCCTCGGACGTGGACCTGCTGATCCTGGACGAGCCGACGTCGGGCCTCGACCCGCTCATGGAGGAGGTCTTCCAGTCCTGCGTCGAGGAGGAACGCGACCGGGGCCGCACCATCCTGCTCTCCTCGCACATCCTCAGCGAGGTGGAGGAGCTGTGCGACCGCGTCAGCATCATCCGCAAGGGCCGGACCGTCGAGAGCGGCTCGCTCACCCAGCTGCGCCATCTGACCCGCACGAGCGTCACCGCCGAACTCGCGGGCCCGCCCAACGGGTTGGCGGCCCTGCCCGGCGTCCATGACCTCGACGTCCAGGGCAGCAGGGTCAAACTCCAGGTGGAGAGCGACAAGCTGAACGCCGTACTGCGTTCCCTCACCGAGTCGGGCGTGCGGTCCCTGACCTCGACTCCGCCGACCCTGGAGGAGCTGTTCCTGCGGCACTACCAGGAGGACGTGCGGGCGGAGGCGGTGTCGCGATGACCGCCGTGGCTTCGGGCGCGAGGTTCGGCGTACGAACGGGTGGTTCCCGTCAACTGGCCGGTACCTGGGCCCTGTTGAGGCTCGCACTGCGTCGCGACCGGGTGATGATCCCGCTGTGGGTCGCGGTGATCGGGCTGATGGTGGTCTCCATGCCCGGCTCGCTGGAGAGCATCTACTCCACGGCCGCCGAACGCGCCGACGTGGCCCGCCAGATGCTGACCAACAGCTCCCTGCGCGCCATGTACGGGCCCGTGTTCGGCGACTCCCTCGGCGGCCTCACGGCGTGGCGCATCGGAACGTACGCGGGTGTGTTCGCCGGGATCATGAGCCTGCTCGTCGTCGTGCGGCACACCCGGGACGAGGAGGAGAGCGGCCGCCAGGAGATGGTCTCGGCGGGCATGGTGGGCCGTCGCGCCCCTCTGACCTCGGCACTTCTCGCCGCCCTCGTCGCGAACGCGGCCCTCGCTCTGATCATCACGGGCGGCCTCGCGGGACAGGGTTCCTCGGGCGCGCTGGCACTGGGGCTCGGCACGGCCGGGGTCGGCATGGTCTTCGCGACGATGGCGGCGATCGTCGCCCAGCTCACGGAGAGCGCCCGGCTCGCGAAGGGGCTGACGGGCGGACTGCTGGGCGCGGCGTTCGTGCTGCGGGCGGCGGGCGACTCGTCGGTGAGCGACGGCTCGTCGGTACTGACCTGGCTGTCCCCCGTCGGCTGGCTGGAGAACCTGCGGTCCTTCGCCGGCGAACGGTGGTGGGTGCTGCTCCTCTTCGTCGCCGCCGTGGCACTCCAGGGCACGATCGCGTACGACCTGGCCGGCCGCCGTGACGTCGGCATGAGCTTCCTGCCGACCCGGCCGGGCCCTGCCACCGGCCGCCTCGGTACGGCCTGGGCGCTGGCCTGGCGGCTGCAGCGCGGCAGCGTCCTCGGCTGGAGCCTCGGCTTCCTCGCCGCCGGGGCCGCCTTCGGCGGGATCACCACGGGCGCCACGGATCTCGTCGGCGACAACGAACGCACCCGCGAGATCATCGAGCGCATGGGCGGCCAGTTCGGGATCACGGACGCGTTCCTCGCCACGATGGTCGGCATGCTCGGGATGGTCGCCGCCCTGTACGTCGTCCAGTCCGTGCTGCGCCTGCACGCCGAGGAGACCTCCCAGCGTGCGGAACCCGTCCTCGCCAACGCCGTGGGCCGCCTGCGCTGGGCCTCCGGCCACCTGCTGATCGCCTTCGGCGGGGCGACCCTGATCATGCTGGTCGGCGGCCTGGGCCTGGCCCTCGGCTACGGCCAGGACCTCCCCACCATCCTGGGCGCGTGCCTCGTCCAGCTCCCCGCGATCTGGACGATCGGCGGCCTGGCCGTCCTCCTCCACGGGGTGTCTCCGACGGTGGCACCGGGTGCGTGGGGCGCCGCCGGCGCGGTTCTCCTCCTGGGCTGGATCGGTCCGGCCCTCGACCTCCCGGCCACGATCCTGGACCTCTCCCCCTTCGGCCACCTCCCGAAGCTCCCGGGCGGGGAGATGGCGTGGACCCCGGTGCTGGTACTTACGGGGATCGCGGTGGCGCTGGTGGGCGTGGGGCTGGCCGCGCTGAGGCGCCGGGATCTGACTACGGGCTGACGGGGTGGCCGGGTGCGGGTGGGTGGGGGCTGGTCGCGCAGTTCCCCGCGCCCCTAAAAGACCTGCGCCGTTCCCCGCGCCCCTGAAGGGAGGCGCGGGCCCCGTCACACCTCGACAAGCAGTCCCTCCAACCCCCGAATCACGAAGTTCGGCTTCCGCTCGGGCTCGGCAGCGAGCCTGAGCGAAGGAGCCTGATCCAACAACGCCCCCATCGACGCGGCCAGTTCGATCCGGGCAAGCGGCGCCCCGATGCAGTAGTGGATCCCCGCGCTGAAGGAGATGTGCGGGTTCTCCGGCCGGGTCAGATCCAGCGCCTCCGGCTCGGCGAACACCGCCGGGTCGTGGTTGGCGGAACCGAACAGCAGCGCCACCTCACTCCCCCGGGGAATCACCGTCCCGTCCACCTCGATCTCGTCGAGCACCCACCGCTCGAACAGCTGCAACGGCGTGTCGTACCGCATCAGCTCCTCCACCGCCGTGCCCACCAGCCCCCGGTCCGCCCGGAGCGCCGCCAGCTGATCGGGGTTCCGGAACAGCGCCCACCACCCGTTCACCGTGGCGTTCACCGTCGCCTCGTGGCCCGCGTTCAGCAGGAGTACGCACGTCGAGATCATCTCCTGCTCACTGAGCCGGTCCCCCTCGTCGTACGCCGCGATCAGCCCCGAGACCAGGTCGTCCCCCGGCTCCTTGCGCCGGACCGCGATCAGCTCCCGCAGGAACTCGGTGAACTCGACCGACGCCCGCACCGCCTTCTCCGCCGTCTCCTCCGACGGGCTCAACTCATACATCCCGCAGATGTCCGCCGACCAGGGCCGCAACTGCGCGCGCTCGGACTCCGGGATCCCCAGCATCTCCGCGATGACCGCCACCGGGAGGGGTTCGGCGACGACCTTCAGCAGGTCGCCTCCGCCGGCCTCGACCAGCTCGCCGACCAGCTCGGACGCCAGCCCGTCCACGTACGGCCGCAGCCGCTCGACCGTCCGCGGGGTGAATGCCTTCGACACCAGCCGCCGGATCCGCGTGTGGTCCGGGGGCTCCAGGTCGAGCATCCCGTGGTCGTTCAGCACGTGGAACGGCTCGTGCTCGGCCGGCGGTGCCGTGCGCCCGAAGTCCTCGTGGGTGAACCGGTGCTGGTACGTCCGGCCCAGGCGCCGGTCCCTGAGCAGCGCCGACACGTCCGCGTGGTGCGGGACCAGCCACTGGTTGGTGGGCTCGTAGTAGTGGACCCGGCCCTGGGCACGGAGGTCCGCGTACGCGGGGTACGGGTCGGCCAGGAATGCCTGGTCCCAGGGGTCGAACGCGGGCGGGGTTTTCGTAGCTGCCATGAGCGGACGCTAGCCGGAGGTGTCCCTGTCTGACCAGGGCCGTCCCTCTCCCTGGGGGTTGTCCACGGGCCGGTGGTGAGGTGCGGGTCCGGTGGGGGCTGGTCGCGCAGTTCCCCGCGCCCCTGAAAGACGGGCGCGCCCGTGTCCCGACAGCTGTCCTCTTACCCCGGGGTCACCAAGCGGGCCTCGTAGGCGAACACCGCCGCCTGGGTGCGGTCCCGCAGGCCCAGCTTGACGAGGATGCGGCTTACGTGGGTCTTGATGGTGGACTCGGCCACTACGAGGCGGGTGGCTATCTCGGCGTTGGACAGGCCCTGGGCTATGAGGACCAGGACCTCCGTCTCGCGCTCGGTCAGGTCTCCGTAGGCCGCCTGGGCGGTGGCCGACAGGCGGGGCTCCTCGGCCAGCTTCGAGAACTCCGTGATCAGCCGCTTCGTCACCGAGGGCGCCAGCAGTGCCTCGCCGGCCGCGACGACCCGCACCCCGTCCGCGAGCTGCCGGGCGGAGGCGTCCTTCAGAAGGAAGCCGGACGCTCCGGCGCGCAGCGCCTGGTACACGTACTCGTCGAGGTCGAACGTCGTCAGGACGAGCACCTTCGACGCGCTGCTCGCCGCCACGATCTCGCGGGTCGCCTCTATGCCGTTCATCTCGGGCATCCGGATGTCCATCAGGACCACGTCCGGCCCCAGCTCCCGGACCCGGTCCACGGCCTCGCGGCCGTTGACCGCCTCGCCGACGACCTCGATGTCCGGCATCGCGCCGAGCAGCACCGAGAAGCCCTCGCGGACCATCATCTGGTCGTCGGCGATCAGTACGCGGATGGTCATGCGGAGTCCTCCGTCGGTGCCGTCGCCGGGACGGGGAGGAAGACCGTGACCTCGTAGCCCCCGTCTTCCGTCGTCGCCGCCGTCATCTCCCCGTCCAGCATCGACACCCTCTCCCGCATGCCCGTGATGCCGTGCCCGGCGCCCGGTGAGGGCTTGACCAGGCCGGTCGCCGGACCGTTCACGACGCGCAGTCCGAGTCCGCCGAGCACATAGCCGATCTCCACCTTGGCCGCGGCGCCCGGCGCGTGCCGCAGGCTGTTGCTCAGCGCCTCCTGGACTATTCGGTACGCGGACAGCTCGACGCCCTGCGGGAGCTCGCGCACCGCTCCGGTGACCGTCTTGTCCACGGCGAGGCCCGCGCCCCGCACGTTCTCCAGGAGTCGGTCCAGGTCCGCGAGGGTGGGCTGCGGGGCGTCCGGGGCCTCGTAGTCCTCGGCCCGTACGACGCCGAGGACCCGGCGCAGCTCGGAGAGGGCTATGACCGCGTTCTCCCTGATCACCGCGAAGGCGTATTCCAGCTCCGGAGGTGGGTTCTCCACGCGGTAGGGGGCGGCCTCCGCCTGGATGGCGACCACCGACATGTGGTGGGCGACCACGTCGTGCAGCTCGCGGGCGATCGTCGTGCGCTCTTCGAGAAGGGTGCGCTTGGAACGCTCGTGCGCCGTCACCGTCTCCTGGGCGGTGACCTTCTGCGCGGCGTCGTGCCGCACATGCCAGACCGTGACGACCAGCAGGGCCAGCGCGCTCACGAACAGGAAGGGCATGGTGTTCGTGTAGTAGTGGCTGCCTCCGAAGAAGACCTCGGCGAACAGGCCGTACGCCGCGGTCAGCGCCCACATCCAGGCTGCCGTGCGGGGTCTGGTCCTCAGCGCCACGATCGTGAGCACGATCAGCTGGGTCGCGAAGGCGCCGGGCAGCCAGGGCCAGTCGCTCCCCCAGTCGTTGCCGAACAGGGCCGTGACCGGTGTCACCGCGAGGGAGACCCAGAAGGCTCCGACCGGCCTGAGCAGAGTCAGCATGATCGTGCCCAGGGCGAGGAAGCCGGTCAGGAGCTGCGAGAGATCACCGCCGCCGTTGCCCGCGAGGGAGATGAGCAGCGCCACCAGGCCGGCCAGTCCCACCACTATGTGCGGGGTCCAGGCCGCCTGCTCCCGCAGGCGCGGCGGCAGCCGCCGGGTCAGGCCGCCGTCCACACGCATCCTGGGAAGTGGGCGGACGGCGAAGGCGTCGTGGAAGAGGTCCTGACGCAGCCCCCGCGACGCGTCCATCGCCAGCTGGAACTCGGGGCTGCGCTGCCTGGCACCGCCTGGCGGTGTCGTCTGCGTCTGCGTCGTCTCGGTCACATACAGAACGGTAGGCGGAGACCGGCATAGTGGTCGTCACCAGTGAGAAGGGTCATTCGGCCTCCCTCTCAGGTACTACGGGTACGACCGGGTGTCCCTCGGGTCGGTGCCGCCCGTGGCCGCCGGGGCGCTCAGTAACCGGTGGGGCGCACCAGCCCGCACTCGTACGCGAACACCGCCGCCTGGGTGCGGTCCCGCAGGCCCAGCTTCACGAGGATGCGGCCCACGTGGGTCTTGACGGTCTGCTCGGCGACGAAGAGCCGCTCGGCGATCTCCGCGTTCGACAGGCCCTGCGCGATGATGGAGATGACCGACATGTGGTGGGCGACCACGTCGTGCAGCTCGCGGGCGATGCGGTTGCGCTCCTCCAGCAGGGTGCGGCGGGAACGCTCCTCCGCCGTCAGGTACTCCTGCTCGACCAACTGGGTGCGCGCCTCGCGGCTGCCGCGCAGGGCCGTGCCGAGGAGGACGGCGACGGCGAACACGGACACGGCCACCACGCCCGTCCCCGAGTACGGTCCACCGCCGAGGAGGCCCTGGACGAAGGCCGTGACCAGCCCGGTCACCGCCAGCACCGCGAGGGCCACGCGGGCGCGCATCCGCAGGGCGAGCAGGAAGAGGATGAGAGCGTGCGCGGCGATCGTGGGCCCGATCCACGGCCAGTTGGGGCCCGGGGGCACCATCTCCGTCATGTTCGACCGCGCGGCCACGGCGGTGATGAACGTCGCGGACAGCGACAGCCACCACGCCGGAAAGGGCCGCCACAGCGCGAGTACGAGCGCCACGCCCTGCGCCACCCCGGCCGGCAGACCGAACTCGACGCCCAGCCGGTAGCTGGTGCTCATCTCGTCGATGGCGCCGATCACGACGACGACAGCGATCAGGCAGACCACGACGTGCGGCAGCCGCCGCAGCCAACGGGGCCGGGACAGCGGCGGCAGGGACGTACTGCCGGACGAGACGCCCGCGAGAAGTGCGGACAGGGAGCCGCGGCCGCGACGCACCTGGGCGGAACCGGCAGGACCGGTGGAGACGGCAGGGCTGGTGGAGACGGCAGGGCTGGTGAAGCCGGTGGCGCTGATGGGGTGCTCGGAGCGAGTGGGCAGAGGCACGGCGGGGCGGGTCTCCGGGGGCGGGGGCGGGAGCGGGGCCGAGCGGGTGTCGTCCCCTGTCCGGGCGTCCTTGGCGTCGTCCACGCCGTCAACCCTAGGCACGCCGGACCTCGTTCGCTTCCACGGCTACGCGGTGGGTGCGGACGACGCGTGACGGACGACGCGTACGACGGCCGCGGCCGCGGTGCCCCTGCTCGTAGGAACGAAAGGCCGCCCAGCACACGGCCAGGGCGAGGGCGAAGACCGGGAGCCAGGCAAGTCGGAACGCCACCCACGCGAGGTCGTCCGGGGTGGTGTGCAGAGCGGGGAGCCGGCCCGCGAGGAGGCCCGTCGCGGTGACCGACATCAGTGCCGTCTGGTGCCACAGGAAGATCGTCATCGCGGAGAGGTTGACGACGGCGACCCAGGCCCAGAGCACCGGCCTGCGCATCGCCCGGCGCAGACGCTCGCGCAGCAGCAGCGCCAGACCGCACTGGGCCAGGCCGAAGGCGACCACGGCCAGGGTCGGCGGGTTGAGGTTGGAGACCGAGGCGCCGGGGACGCCGACCATCGACGCCGGACAGCCGCCCCACGCCACGAGCCCCGCGGTCACCGCCGCGCCGCCCGCGAGCAGCACCCGGCACGGGCGCCACCCAGGCGGGCTCCGTTCCGGCTCCGGCACGGGAGCCACCCAGGCACGGGCTCCGTTCCGGTACCGGCACCGCACCCGTCGATTCGCTGACTCTCGCTGCCGCGGCCGCGGGAGCGTTGGAGCTGAGCGCCCAGTTCCCCGCGCCCCCGGTGGGGCGGGCTTCGCCCTGCCCTACCAGGCCAGTTGGGCGATCTCCTCCGCCACCACCGCGCACGCGTCCGCCGCCGGGTCGATCAGGGGGAAGTGGCCCACGTCCTCCAGGAGCGTCAGGCCGACCACCTCGCCGGCCTTGGCCGCCGCGTCCGCGTACGCCTCGGCGACCGCCTGCGGTACGACGACGTCCTCGCGGCCCTGGACCAGGGTCGTGGCGATGCCCGTCGGGAGGAGCAGGGCCGGATCGGCGTACGGCTGGCGTTCGCCGAACTTCGCTTCTCCGCCCAGGAGTTGGCGGGACGCGCCGGAGCAGACGTCCAGTTTCTCGGCGACCGTGAAGTCGGCGATCGGGGCGAGTGCGACGACGCCTCGGAGTGGGGCCGGGCGGTCCGTGCGCCACGGTGCGTCGGCCGGGAGCAGGTGGCGGGCGGCGGCCCAGAGGGCCAGCTGGCCGCCCGCCGAGTGCCCGGTGACCACCATGCGGCGCGGGTCGGCCTGTGGCAGGGCCTCGCGTACGAGTGCCGGCATCGCGTCGAGCGCCGCCGCCACGTCGTCGAACGTGTCCGGCCAGCGTCCCGCGACGGGCCCGTCGCCGCCCTGCGCCGGGATGGTGCCGCCACGCCGGTACTCGACGTTGGCCACGGCGAAGCCCCGCCTGGCCAGGAAGTCCGCGAACGGCGTGATGTGCCGGCGGTCGTACGGTGCCCGCCAGGCGCCGCCGTGCAGGACGACGACGAGCGGGGCGCGTTCCTCGCCGCCGCGCGGCGCGTAGAAGTCGACGACCTGGTCGGGGTGGTCCCCGTACGCGGTGGTGGTGTCGGGGTCGACGGGCGGATGCGAGAAGGCCGACTCCTCCTCCGCGGCGTCGCGGGCGTCGTCCGGCATGCTCCAACCTCTCAGCGGTGCGGTGTGTGTTCACCTGCGCGGCCCGCCTGTCAACACGCTCCGGCGGGCGGACCGTTGGCGGGACGGTATCAGGCCGGTGACGTGCCTCAACACGCGGCTGTGACCCTCAGTGAGGGGCAAATGGTTCTATTGTTTCGTTACGCTGGTGGTGGGCGCGCTCCTCCACGCAATGCCCGCGCGTCTCCGCCGAACGCCTCGGCCGTGGCCGCCGTACGTCCATGAAGCCGCCGTACGTCCTTGAAGGAGCCCGTCATGTCCGCTGAGCCCGGCACCGTTCGTCCCGGGGGGCGTACCGCGCGGGTGCGGGCCGCCGTGCTGCGGGCCGCCGGGGACGTGCTCGCCGAGCAGGGGTTCGCGCATCTCGATCTGGCGGATGTCGCGCGGCGGGCGGAGGTGGGGAAGACCACGGTGTACCGGCGGTGGGGGAACGTGACGGGGCTCGTCGCGGATCTGCTGGCCGAGATGGCCGAGGAGTCGTTGCCTCGTACGGAGACGGGGGGTGTGCTCGGTGATCTTCGGGCCAATGCGCGGCTTGTCCGGGGGACGTTGGCCGATCCTCGGCAGGGGGCGTTGTTTCGGGCGGTGATTGCTGCGGCTACGGGGGACGGGCGTACGGCGGAGGCGTTGCGGCGGTTCTATGAGGTGCGGGTTGCCGAGTGGGCGCCTTGTGTTGAGCAGGGGGTTGCTCGGGGGGAGTTGCCGTCGGGGACGGATGCGGGGGAGGTTGTGCGGGCTGTTTCGGCTCCTCTCTACTACGTGTTGCTGACGACGGGGGTCGCTCCTGGTGTGGCGGCGGCCGATCGGGCGGCGGAGGCCGCGGTTGCCGCTGCGCGGGCCGGGGTGTTCGTTGTCGGGGCGTGAACCCGTGCCGGGGGCGACCTCGGTTTTCTTCGCCCCCCCCGCCCCTACCCGTCCCATCCCTGGGGGCTGCCGCCCCCAGACCCCCGCATCGCGCTGAACGCGCTCGTCCTCAAACGCCGGACGGGCTGAAAACAAACGCCAGACCGCCGCCGCTTGCTAGAACATCTCCCCCAAAACCCGCGCCGCCCTCTCCACGTCCCCGAACCCCACGTACAGCGGGGTGAAACCGAAGCGCAGAACGTCCGGTTCGCGGAAGTCGCCTATGACGCCCCTGTCGATCAGGCGGCGCATGACGTTGCCCGCGTCGGCGCAGCGCAGGGCCACCTGGCTGCCGCGTTCCGTGTGGGTGGTGGGAGTCACCGACTCCACCGCGCCCTCAGGGACGTATGACTCGACACATTCCAGGAAGAAGTCCGTCAGGGCGAGGGACTTGGTGCGGACCGCGTCGATCGATACGTCGTCCCAGACCTCCAGCGCCGCCTCCAGGGCGAGCATGGAGAGGATGTCGGGGGTGCCGACGCGGCCGCGGAGGGCGCCGGGTGCCGGGGTGTAGTCCGGGGTCATGCCGAAGGGGTCGGCGTGGGAGTTCCAGCCCGGCAGGGGTGAGTCGAAGCGCGGTTGGAGGGTCTCGCGGACGTAGAGGTACGCGGGTGAACCCGGGCCGCCGTTCAGGTACTTGTAGGTGCAGCCGACCGCCAGGTCCACGCCGTGTTCGTCCAGGCCCACCGGCAGGGCGCCCGCGCTGTGGCACAGGTCCCAGACCGAAATGGCGCCCGCCGCGTGGATCGCCGCCGTGAGGGTCGGCAGGTCGTGCAGGCGGCCCGTGCGGTAGTCGACGTGGTTCAGGAGTACCGCCGCCGTGCGCCCGCTCAGGGCGCCCGGCACCTCGTCCGGGGTCACCGGACGCAGCGTGCAGCCCGTGAGGCGGGCGGCCGACGCCGCGATGTAGCCGTCCGTGGGGAACGTCGTCGCGTCCACCAGGACCTCGTCCCGGCCGTCACGCTTTTCGGCTGCCAGCCGTACCGCGCCCACAACTGCCTTGAAGACGTTGACACTTGTCGAGTCGCCGACGACGATCTGGCCGGGCGCCGCGCCCACCAGCGGAGCGATCCGGTCGCCGATCCGTTCCGGCGCGGTCCACCAGCCGCTCTCGTCCCAGGACCGGATCCGCAGCGAACCCCACTGCCGGCGTACGACGTCCTCGACGCGTCCGGGGACCGAGCGCGGCAGCGCGCCCAGGGAGTTCCCGTCCAGGTACACCGCGTCGTCGAGGACGAACTGGGCTCGCAGTCCGGCCAGTTCGTCCGTCGCGTCCAGCTTCTCGGCCTTCGGCCGCATCTCGGGCTCAGACATGGGACCGCGCCGTCCACAGCTCGGGGAACACGTTCTTCCGGGCCCGCTTCTCCAGCCAGGCCACCCCGGCGGAGCCGCCCGTGCCGGTCTTCGACCCCATGGCGCGCCGCGTGGCCACCAGGTGGTCGTTGCGCCAGCGCCACACGAGCTCGGCGACATCGGTCAACGCCTCGCCCAGCCGGGCGAGTTCGGCGTCCTCGTCGCCCGAGTACAGGTCGGTCCAGACGGTCTCGACCTCGGGCGACGGGTCGTAGCGGAGGGACACGTCACGGTCGACGACCGAGGACGGAATCGCGTGGCCGCGTCGCGCGAGCAGCCTCAACACCTCGTCGTACAGGCTGGGTTCGTGCAGGGCCTTCTCCAGCTCGGCGTGCACGCGGGGCGCTCCCCGGTGCGGCACGAGCATGGACGAGGACTTCTCGCCGAGCAGGAACTCCATGCGGCGGTACATGGCCGACTGGAAGCCGGAACCCTCGCCGAGGGCGCTGCGGTACGAGTTGAACTGGGCCGGGGTGAGCTGGCCGAGGGGCTTCCAGGAGGCGTTCAGCGCCTCCAGCTCCCGTACCGACCGCTTCAGGGCCGCCACCGCGACCGGCACCCGGTCCTCGCGCAGCGCCTTCGCCGCGGTCTCCCACTCGTGGACGATGACGGTGAACCACAGCTCCATGACCTGGGTGGTCACCAGGAAGACCATCTCTCCGGGATCGTCGGAGAGGGTGTGCTGGAGGTGGGTGAGGACGTCCGCCTGGACGTAGTCCTCGTACGGGGTCGTGCCCTGGCTGCTCCAATTTAGTTTTGGGGCGAGATGCGGGGTCTCGGGCTCCGAAGCCTCTTGGGGCTGAGCCTGGTGGGACATCGCTGTCTCCTGTTGTGTACTCCGGGTAGCGGTCCGCCCCTGCCGAATTCGACACGGTGGCCCCGGTCCCCACGGGCATCCTCCACAATCGTGCCCCGAATCCGCAAGGTCCGCCTGGTCACACCAGGCGGACCTGCACAAACGCGACCGCTCGGGGCCGTTCACCGGCCCTGCGGGCTCAGCCGAGGGTCTGGGCCGCCGCCGGGGAGGAGTCCTTCAGGAACTGCGAGCAGCGCTCGTACTCCTCCTGCTCGCCGATCGCCTGCGCGGCGCGGGCGAGGCCGTGCAGGGCGCGCAGGAAGCCGCGGTTCGGCTCGTGCTCCCAGGGCACCGGGCCGTGGCCCTTCCAGCCGTTGCGCCGCAGGGAGTCCAGACCGCGGTGGTAGCCGGTACGGGCGTACGCGTACGACTCGACGACGCTGCCGCGCTCGTACGCCTCGTCGGCCAGCTGGGCCCAGGCGAGCGAGGAGGTGGGGTACTTGGCGGCGACGTCGGCGGGCGGCGTGTCGTTCGCCAGGAGCTCGCGCGGCTCCGGGTCGTCGGGCAGGTGGGTCGGGGGCGGTCCCCCGAGGAGGTTCTCGTTGATGGCCATGGGTTCCAGTTTGCCTGGCCCTGACGCCCGCGCGCGCACTGCGGGCCCGCTTTACTCGCCCCGCGAACGCGACGCCGGCCACTCCGGTCGGCTACTCCAGCCGCCCGCGCGACTGGTTCGGCTCCAGCGGCGGGGCCGTCACGCTGCCGTGCGTGAGACATTCCGGGCGCAGACAGCCCGGCGGAGGCTTCCGTACGGTCGCGAAGGCGATCACCGCGCCCACGACCAGGATGCCCGCGCACAGGGGCATCGCCCGCCGGAACGCGTCGTTGAAGGCGTCCGCCGACCGGTACGCCTCCTCGCTCATCCCGGCGAGCAGGGGCAGCGCGGCCACGGCGACGAGGCCGGCCGCGCGCGCCGCCGCGTTGTTGATGCCGCTGGCCAGGCCCGCCCGGCCGACGTCCACGGAGGCGAGCACGGTCGCGGTGAGGGGCGCGACCAGCGTCACCATGCCGAGGCCCAGCACCAGGACGGCGGGCAGCACGTCACGCACGTACGAGGCGTCGGTGCCCACCCGCAGCATCAGCAGCATCCCCGTCGCGCACAGCAGCGGGCCCACGGTGAGCGGGATGCGGGGGCCGATGCGCTGGGCGAGTTCGCCGGAGCGCGCCGACAGGAACAGCATCAGGACCGTCGTCGGCAGCAGGGCCGTGCCGGCGCCCAGGGCCGAGTACCCGGCCACGACCTGGAGCTGGAGCGCGGAGAGGAAGAAGAACCCGCCGAAGGCCGCGTACACGCACAGGGTGACGACGTTGACCGCCGTGAACTGGCGGGACGCGAAGATGTCGAGCGGCATCATCGGGTCGGCCCGCCGCCGCTCCACCATCACGAAGGCCACGCCCGCCGCGATCCCCGCGGCCGCCGTCACGGCGACGACGGCCATCGATCCGGCGGACGCCTCGATCAGGGCGTACGTCACCAGGGCCAGCGCCAGCGCGCCGAGGGCCGCCCCGAGCACGTCGAAGCCGCGCCCGTGGACCCGGTCGTCCTTCGACTCCGGTACGTGGCGCAGGGCGATCGGGGCGCAGAGCAGCGCGAGCGGGACGTTGAGGAGGAACACCCAGCGCCAGCCGGGGCCGTCCACCAGCCAGCCGCCCAGGAACGGGCCGACCGCCGCGCCGATACCGCCGAAGCCCGACCACACGCCGACGGCCCTCGCTCGGTCGTCCGGGTGGAACGACGCCTGGATCAGCGCGAGCGAACCGGGCGTGAGCAGCGCGCCGCCGATGCCCTGCAGCGCGCGGGCCGCGACGAGGACACCCGCGCTGGGCGCGAGCCCGCAGAGCAGGGACGCCGCCGCGAACCACACCACGCCGATGACGAACACCTTGCGGCGCCCGAAGCGGTCACCGAGGGCTCCGCCCAGCAGGATCAGGCCCGCGAGGGTCAGCATGTACGCGTTGACGGTCCACTGGAGGCCCGCCAGGTCCGAGTCGAGATCGCGGCCGATCGTGGGCAGCGCGACGTTCACCACGGTCGAGTCCAGCAGCGCCATGCTCGACCCGAGCACGGTGGTCAGCAGGATCCACTTCCCGGCGGGGGACGACATTCTGACGGCCGGGGACTCCTTGGGCGGGGCAGCCATACACCGGAGCATACGGACATACGGCGGGGCCCGGCCCCCCAAAGGGAAACCGGGCCCCGCCGTCACCACTGGAGTACTACACGGGCGCTTACTTGATCTTCGTGCCCGTGGAGCGCAGGTTGGCGCAGGCCTCCGTGACGCGGGCGGCCATCGACGCCTCGGCGAGCTTGCCCCAGGTGCGGGGGTCGTACGTCTTCTTGTTGCCGACCTCGCCGTCGACCTTCAGGACGCCGTCGTAGTTGCGGAACATGTGGTCCGCGACCGGGCGCGTGAACGCGTACTGCGTGTCCGTGTCGAGGTTCATCTTCACGACGCCGTTCTCCAGCGCGGTGGCGATCTCCTCGGCCGTGGAGCCGGAGCCGCCGTGGAAGACGAAGTCGAACGGGGACGGCTTGCCGTACTTGGCGCCGACGCCCTCGTTCAGCTCCTTGAGGAGCTCGGGGCGCAGGACGACGTTGCCCGGCTTGTAGACGCCGTGCACGTTGCCGAAGGACGCGGCCAGCAGGTAGCGGCCCTTCTCGCCGAGGCCCAGGGCCTCCGCCGTACGAATGGCGTCGTCGACCGTCGTGTAGAGGGAGTCGTTGATCTCGTGCGAGACGCCGTCCTCCTCGCCACCGGTCGGGGTGATCTCGACCTCAAGGATGATCTTCGCAGCGACGGCGCGGGCGAGCAGCTCCTGGCCGATGGCCAGGTTGTCGGCCAGCGTCTCCGCCGAGCCGTCCCACATGTGGGACTGGAACAGCGGGTTCTCGCCGCGGGCGACGCGCTCCTCGGAGACCGCGATCAGCGGACGCACGTACCCGTCGAGCTTGTCCTTGGGGCAGTGGTCCGTGTGCAGGGCGACCGTGATGTCGTACTTCTTGGCGACGATGTGCGCGAACTCGGCCAGGGCTACCGAACCGGTCACCATGTCCTTGTTGTGCTGGCCGCCCAGGAACTCCGCACCACCGGTGGAGATCTGGATGATGCCGTCGCTCTCTGCCTCCGCGAAGCCGCGCAGGGCAGCGTGCAGGGTCTGGGACGAGGTCACGTTGATGGCCGGGTAGGCGAACTTGCCTGCCTTCGCCCGGTCGAGCATCTCGTTGTAGACCTCGGGGGTTGCGATCGGCATCTGTCCGCTCCTTGTGTATGTGCGGGTGGCGTTCTGCTGCTTACGGCCCTGACCTAGGGGGTGACGTCATCGTCGGCCCCATCTTTCCAGACTTGCCCGGATGCTCCGGCCTCCCGTGCCCAGCCTGTGGACAACTCCCGGCCCGGGCTCGGACCCGACCTCGGACCGGGGATGGGACCGGGGCTCGGAAGTGGGCTCAGTCCAGGCCCAGTTCGTCCTTCGAGTACGCGAAGAGGTACGGAACGCCCGCGCCCTTCCGGATCTTCTCGCCGGCACCGGTGGCGCGGTCGACGATGGTCGCGACGGCGACGACCTCGGCGCCGGCCTCGCGCACGGCCTCGACGGCGGTGAGCGGGGAGCCGCCGGTGGTGGAGGTGTCCTCGACGACGACCACGCGGCGGCCCGCGATGTCCGGGCCCTCCACGCGCCGCTGCATGCCGTGCTCCTTGGCCGCCTTGCGCACGACGAAGGCGTCGAGGCGGCGGCCTCGCGCGGCGGCGGCGTGCAGCATGGCGCCGGCCACCGGGTCGGCGCCCATGGTGAGGCCGCCGACCGCGTCGAATTCGAGGTCCGCCGTCAGGTCGAGGAGCACCTGGCCGACCAGCGGGGCGGCCTCGCCGTCCAGCGTGACCCGCCGCAGGTCGACGTAGTAGTCCGCCTCCAGGCCCGAGGAGAGGGTCACCTTGCCGTGCACCACGGCCTTGTCCTTGATCTGCTGCAGCAGCTCGCCGCGTACGTCACTCATGCGGGTCAGCTTAGAGGCGCCGCCGGGTCCCTCGCCCTGTCCGGTCGTCCGGTCAGAGGTGCCGCCAGGTCCAGGTGGTGGTGGCTTCGAGGGGATCGATGGGGGTGACCAGGCGGGGCAGGGTGTTGAGCCCGTTGGGCGGCCCGGTCTGCGGCTCCACGCAGACGGCGGCCTCCTGCTCGTCGTACACGACGACCCACTGCTCGCGGCTCGCGACGTTCAGCTCCAGCTGCCCGGGCCAGGTGAGGGTGACGTCGACTCCGTCCGGCATCCCGAAGCAGTCGTCCCAGGGGCCGGGCTTCGGGTCGATACGGCGGCCGGTGGGCAGGTGGTCGTCGCCGCGCTCCTCCTGCCAGGCGGCGGTGAAGTCGACCTTCACGTCCTCGCCGCCGCCGAGGTTGCGGTTGAACCAGGGGTGCCAGCCGATCTGCGCCGGGAAGGAGTCGTCGTACGTCTCCACCGACATGGTCAGCGTCAGGGTGTCCGCGGTCAGGGCGACGACCTGGGTGACACGGCCGGTGTACGGCCACGGCTCGACGAGGTCGTACGTGATGACGGCCTCGTTCTCGCTCCTGCGGGCCGTGTGCCAGGCGGCGTCCCGGGCGGTGCCGTGGATGGCGTGGGGTGGGGAGTTGAGGGGAAGCTGGTGGGGGGTGGCGCCGTTCAGGAAGCGGCCGTCCCTGGTGCGGCCGCACCAGGGGACCATCGGGAAGCAGCCGAACTTCTTGCCCTGGCGGAGCAGTTCGACTCCGTCGACCTTCAGTCCGCCGATTCGTCCGCCGTTGCCGGGCTGGACGGTCACCTCCGCGTCGGCCGCGGTCAGCGTGATGTCTTCGTTACTCACGCAGGAACCCTAGCGCTCCGCTGGGTTGGGGGACTTGGGTCGTGGCTTGGCTGCGGGTTGGTGGGGGCGGGTCGCGCCCACGCGGCGGAGCCGCAAATGTCACAGCCCCGCGCCCCTGAGTGGGTGGGGGTTCGGTGTCGGGTGCGAGTTCGTCTGGGCTGAGCGCGCAGTTCCCCGCGCCCCTCAAAGCGGGCCCGCACCCGAGATGTCTACCGGCGTTTGCGGAGGGCTCTGCCCAGTACTACCGCCGAGGCCAGGAGGAGGGCCGCCGCGGGGGCCGCCCAGCGGAGGGCCGCGCTGGGGCCCGTCGCCTCGGGGGCAGGCACGGGGGCGTACCGACCCCGCGGAGGCGCGTGGTCCACCTCCTCCGCGCTGCGGCCGATCATCGTGCGCCGGGCGTGCGCCGCCTCGGCGGGAGCGTCCGACTCCGGGACCGCGTCGCCCTCGAAACCGCCCTCGAAGTCCTCCTCGGCGAACGGTTCGAGAGAGGGCGACTCCTCGGCGTCAGGGGTCTGCTCGGCGGGCGAGGGCTCCTCGGCCGACGGGGGCTCCGAGGCCGCCGCCTCGGACGCGGGGGCGGACGCCTCGGGCTCGGGGGCTGCTTCCGTCGTCCTCGCCTCACCGCCGGAGGCCGCCGCGGCCAGCCCCTCCGCGAAGCGGCTCAGCAGGCGGGTCGTCGCCGAGGTCACCGCGTCCGCCGGGAGTTCCGTGACGCGGCCGTCGGCCGACGCCGTGCCGGTGAAGGTGACGGTCGAGCCACTCGGGTCGCCCTCGCGCGAGCGCAGCGACAACGTGAGGGCGAGCTTCACCGTGCCGCTGCCGCGGACCTCCGTGGCGTCGGCCTCGACGGCGTACGTGCCGTCGTCCTGCGGGGTGACGGTGAGCGCCCCGCGATACGTGATGGCGTGCCCGCCGACGCGTACCTTCAGACGGCCGGAGACGGGCGGTGTCCCCGCGTCCTGCTGGAGCCCGGGCACGGCCCGGGCCACCCGCGCGGGATCGGCGAGAGCCTCGCGCAGCGACTCGACGGGAACCGGAACGAACACCTCATGCTCCATGTCGGCCGAGCCTACCCAGCACCGCCCGTACCGCACCTCTGTATGAGGGGATTCCCCCGGATCCGCCGGCAGAGCGACTCGGTCGGAGTCAGTCCGCGTACCTCGGATGCACCAGCGTGGACGGCGGGAGGCCGGTGAGCCGGGTGCGTTCCGCCGCCCGCACGCCCGCCCGCAGGGACGGTACGTACGGTGTGCCCGGCGGCGTACGCAGCTGCGGCCGGGCTCGGGACGCGAGGACGAACCCCCAGTCGTGCGGCGCCCGGGACCGGCTCGCCGCCTTCGAGTCGCGCCCGGCCACGGCGTACGGGACTGTCCGCAGGCCGGCCGCCCGTAGCGTCGCGTCGACCGTCCAGAAGGCCCGCGGCCGCGACTCCACGGGCCCCGCGTGCACGGCGAGCCGCCCGCCGCCCGCGAGCACGCCCCGCGCGAGCCCGTAGAACTCCTGCGAGTACAGCTTCGTACTGGACGTGATCCCTGGGTCGGGCAGATCGGAGACCACGACGTCGTACGCGCCCCGCGGGGCCCGGCGCAGCCAGCCGAACGCGTCCGCGGCGACCACCCGCACCCTCGGGTCCCCGTAGACGTGTCCGTTCAACTCGGACAGCGCCCGATCGGTGCGGGCCAATTCCACGAGCCGCGTGTCGAGTTCGACGACGTCGACGCGCCGTACGCCGCTTTGCCGCAGCACCTCGCGCACGGCGAGCCCGTCGCCGCCGCCGAGGACGAGCACGCGCGCGTGCGGGCCGTTCATCGCGGGGTGGACGAGGGCCTCGTGGTAGCGGCGTTCGTCGCTGCCGCTGACCCGCAGGCGGCCGTCGAGGTAGAGGTCGAGCGGACGGCCGTCCGTGCCGCCGGTGAGGACGACCTCCTGCACGCCGGTGTGCATCGCCACGCGTACGTCGTTGCCGTACACCGCGTGCCGCGCGGCCCGCTCGAAGTCGTCCACCAGGACGGCGGCCGAGGCGAGCAGTGCGAGCACGACGAGGTTGGCGACGACCAGCAGCCAGCGGGCGCGCCGGCTCAGGTCCTGCCGGAACAGGCCGAGGACGAGGGCGCCGCCCGCGATCGCGTTGACGGTTCCGGTGACCAGCGTCGCGGTCAACTGGCCCAGCAGGGGCAGCAGAAGGAAGGGGAAGGCGAGCCCGCCGACCAGCGCGCCCACGTAGTCCGCGGCGAACAGGTCCGCGACCGCGCCGCCCGCGTCCTGTCTGCGGATGCGCTGGATCAGCTCCATCAGCAGGGGGACCTCGGCGCCGATGAGCAGTCCGATGGCCAGAGAGAAGGCGACGAGGACGTAACTGGAGCCGCCCTGCCAGGCGCCGCCCCAGTCGCCGGTCCAGGCGAAGACGGCGTACAGGGCCATGGCGCTGCAGCCGCCGACGAGCGCGAGCAGGGCCTCGACGGCGCCGAAACCGGCCGCGGCGCGGCAGCGCAGGCGCTTCGCGACGAGCGAGCCGAGGCCCATCGCGAAGACCATCACGGACAGGACGACGGAGGCCTGGGTGACCGAGTCGCCGATCAAGTACGAGGCGAGGGCGACGAGTTCGAGTTCGTACACGAGTCCGCAGGCCGCGCAGATGAAGACGCCGGCGAGGACGAGGAACCGGCCGGTGGCCGTGCTGACCGGCAGACGCGCCGGGCCCTGGCCGCTCCGGGGCGGCGGGGCCTTGGCCGTGCCCGGCCGGTCCGTGCCGGGCTGGGCGTGGGCCGTGGCCGTGCCGGGCTGGGCGGTGGCGTGCGGCTCGATCACCCAGCGAACGGTACGTCACCGAACAACTGCGTCCTGTCACCCACACGTGTGGAAACTCGGGCTTGAACGCATACTTTGGCCAGGGCGCGTACGGGCCGTGAACGGGGTGGTTCTGTCTTTTCCGGTCGCGTTTTCGGGTGCGGGTGAGTGGGGGCTTGTCGCGCCCACGCGGCGGAGCCGCGAATGTCACAGCCCCGCGCCCCTGAGTGGGTGGGGTCTGCGCGTGATGTATCGGCTGCGGGTCCGTCTGGGCTGAGCGCGCAGCTCCGCGCGCCCCTTACGGGGCTTGTCCCGGGGCTCTGTCCGATTCTCCTGGGGCCAAAGGACTACTGAACGCCGATCACGGCTAGGGTCGAAGTCAGGTAACCACGTGCAATCCTCAGGAGTACCCACCGAATGTCTATCGACCCGTCCTCGATTCCGAACTTCGGGGGCCAGCCCGAGCCGAACCCCGGCGGACCGGCGGGCCCCGTCGTCCCTGATCAGGACCTTGTGAAGCAGCTCCTGGACCAAATGGAGCTGAAGTATGTCGTCGACGACGAGGGTGACCTCGCGGCGCCGTGGGAGCAGTTCCGCACGTATTTCATGTTCCGCGGTGAAGGTGACCAGCAGGTCTTCTCGGTGCGGACGTTCTACGACCGGCCGCACCAGATCGACGAGAAGCCCCAGCTCCTTGAGTCGATCGACGACTGGAACCGGCGCACTCTGTGGCCGAAGGTCTACAGCCACACGCACGACGACGGCACCGTCCGCCTGATCGGCGAGGCGCAGATGCTCATCGGCACGGGCGTCAGCCTGGAGCACTTCGTGTCGTCCACGGTCAGCTGGGTGCGGGCCGCCATCGAGTTCGACAAGTGGCTCGTCGAGCAGCTCGGCCTGGAGCAGGAGATCGACGAGGCCGACAAGCCCGAAGAGGACGAGTAGGACTCACTCTGGCGCGAGCCCCGCGGGCCACGGCCCCGCGGCGGCTCACAGCGGCTTGTGGGCGAGCACGACGAGGTACGCCCCGTACGCGAACGAGAGCCCGGCCAGGGCGCCGACCACCAGGGTCGCGTGCCACGGCCGGGCTCTCGCCGTCCGTACGAGCGCGCAGGCCAGCGGCAGCAGCAGCGGGAACGCGGGCAGCAGGAACCGCGGCTTGCACTCGAAGAAGCCGGCGCCGCCCACCGCGACGAGCAGCAGCGCGCCCGCGTAGACCAGCAGCGGCAGGGGCGCGCGGTCGGCGATCAGCAGCCCGTACAGCAGCAGGCCCGCCGCCACGATCACCATCGACATGGGGAAGACCAGCCGGTCGCCCTGCAGCAGCAGATGCTTGACGAAGCGCAGCGCGCCGAGGCCGAAGTCGAAGCGTGAGCCCCACAGCCGCTGCACCTCGAAGTACCCGCCGAGCAGATCGCCCTTGCGCCGCCCCACCCACAGGAAGAACCCCGCCCACCCGAGGGGTGCGAGCGCCGCGCCCGTCCACAGCCTGTGGGAAACCTTTCCGCGCCGCCTGAAGACCTCGTACGCCGCCGCCGCGAGCACGGCAGCCGCCACCGCGAAGCCGTTCGGCCGGGCCAGCCCCGCGCAGGCCGCGAGGGCTCCCGCCCACACCCAGCGGCCGGTGAGGACGGCGTACAGCGACCAGGCGGCGAAGGCGGTGAGGACCGGTTCCGTGTACGCCATCGAGAGCACGACGGAGTGCGGCAGCAGGCCCCACAGGAGGACCAGGGCGGTGGCGACGGCGCGGTCGTGCAGCCGGGCCCCGATCGCGTAGATCCCGCAGGCGGCGACCGCGGCGGCCGTCCATGAGATCAGCAGGCCGGCGCCGGGGCCGCTGAGCGGGGTCAGCTCGGTGACGGCCCGCAGCAGTCCGGGGTAGAGCGGGAAGAACGCCAGGTCGCTGTGGACGACGGTGGGGCGGAAGTGCAGGCTGCGCCCGTAGCCGTCCCCGGCGATCCGCAGATACCAGATGGAGTCCCAGGACCGGCCGAGCAGGAGCACCGGGTGCCCGCCGGTCGCCCAGGCGGTCATGGCCACGGCCGCGGCGCCCAGCAGCCGGGCGGCGGCGAACAGCCCGAGGGCGGCACCCATCGCCGCCGCCGGGGACGGACGCGGACGGGCACGGCCCTCGGTGGCGGACTCTGTGACGGCGGGGGGCGGGGGTGCGGGTGCGGGTGCGCGGGTACTTACTTGGGTCACACCCGAAGATTGCTGGCAATTCCTACGATTTACCAGCAACGCGCGGCTGGGCTAGTACGAATTCCCCCGCTTCTCCGCTTTCCCTACTTCTCCGCCGTTCCGGCGAGCCGCCGTGAAAGCCCTGGGAACCCTCCATGACAGCGCCGAGCAGATCCCGCTCGGCCAGCATGTCCGCGCGGAACGCCTCGAAGTACGTGCCGGGCAGCGCCGGCGCCTCGGCGACCGCGTACCGGAACGGCCCCGACACCACGTATGTCAGGAACTCCTTGGCCGAGCGCACCGCCGCCACCAGATCGGGAAGGGGCCGCGGCATTGTCCGTCGTACCCTGACCACACCCGGGAAGGAGCCGTCCATGAGCGTCGACGCGATCGTGCACACCGAGTTCCCCAAGGGGTACACGGTCCTGTTCGGGACCGACGGAAAGGTGCTCATGACTCCGCGGAGCGAAGAGCACTCCAGCACCATCAGGTCGATGCAGATCGACTCCGCTCTCGCCCTCGGCCGTCACTCGAAGGTCACCTCCGACGTCTACATCGACTTCCCCGCCGACGAGAACTCCGCCCCCGATCTGGCGATCCTTCGCGAGGATGCCCGCCGGGAGGGCAAGCGCTACAGCTTCGAAGACGTCCTGCTGATCTCCGAGGTCGTCTCGACCTCCTCCGCACGCAAGGACTACGACGACTGCACCGCGAAGTACGGCCGCTACGGCATCCCCGTCTACCTGGTCGTGGACCCCTACGCCCAGGAAGTCGTCCTCCACACCCAGCCGACCGCCACCGGTTACATCGCGGCACACACGCACAAGTACGGCACGGGCAAGCTCCCCATCCCCCTGGCCGACGGCCGCACCTTCACCCTCGACCTCGACGAGCTCCCGCGCCCGGAGCCCGAGGCGGACGTCCGTTGACGAAGAGCTCCCGGTGCGGCCGTGCCCGCGGACGTGGCGGTGCCTGGTCGGCAGTGGGCCGTGATCTCGCAAATCCCGGTACCTAGAGGATAGTTGATGCCTCGATGGGCACCTCCGCCCATACGGTCTTGCCCACGAGTCGACGAGGCTCGGACCCCCAGCGCACGGCCAGGACGTCCACCAGGAGCAGCCCTCGGCCCGACTCGCCCTCGGGGTACGACGAGGGCGGGGCCGTGGGCGGCCGCTTCGCGGAAGCGGCGTCCGCGACCTCGATACGCACCAGGCCCGCAGCCGCGTCGAGGACGAGCCGGAGGCCGAAGTCGCGTCCGGGGACCCTGCCGTGCTGCACGGCGTTCGCGGCGAGTTCGCCGACGACGAGGGCGACCGTGCACGACGCGTCCGACCCGGGCGGGTGGCCCCACTCCTCCATACGCCGGACGGCGAGACGCCGCGCGAGCCGCACACCTCGGGGCGAGGAGACGAACTGCTCGGCGAATGCGGGGAGTTCGCGCGCCATGTCGGCGAGCGCGACGGTTTCCGCCGCAAAGGGCGCGGCACTCCGCCGTGGCTCGTCTCCCGGGGTGGTCGTTCCTGTCAGCACGGCTGTCCGTCCTTGTCTGTCGAGCTGGGCGACATCCCGTGACGTACACGTTTCGTCACGTTCCGTGCTCAAGAGTCGTCCGATCGCCCTACGCTCGACAGGTGACACAGCCTTACTTTTCAGGCCGTAAGGAACGGAAGTGACGCTTTGGCCAACGGAATTGACCACAGTGCGTCGATGGCGGCGCTGTTCGGTTCGCGGGTGCGCAGACTCCGTACGGCGGCCGGACTGATCCAGGCCGAACTCGGCGACCGGACACACGTCGTGAGCACGCGGATCACGCAGATCGAGCGGGCGTCCGGAGCGAAGCCCACGCTGGAACTGACGCGTGCGCTGGACGCGGCCCTCGGCGCGGACGACCTGCTGGTCGAGTTGTGGCCGTACGTGTACCGGGAGGCGTTTCCGGACTGGTCGCGGAAGTTCATGGACTACTCGGCGCGGGCGGTGCTGAGTGTCGGTCGAACGCTCGGCAGCGAGGAGCAGTTGGAAGAGCGGGTCGCCTTCCGCGTGGGACGACAGGAGCGTCTCGGTACGCCCGATCGTCCCGAGCTGTGGGTGGTCCTCGATGAGGCGGTGCTCAGGCGTCCCGTCGGTGGCCAGGCGGTGATGCGTGAGCAGTTTGCGCGACTGCTCAGGACCACAGTGGAACCTCACATCACCGTGCAGGTACTGCCGTTCGACCAGGGAGAGCACGACGTCATGGGCGGCTCGCTCACGGTTCTCACCATGCCGGACGGCTCGGAGATCGCCTACACGGAAGGCGCGCACTACGGCCAACTCATCGAGGATCCGGACGAAGTCAGGAGATTCGCGCTGACTTACGATCGGCTGCGGGCGGCAGCTCTGCCCCCGTTCATGTCGCTCGACATGATCCGATCCGTGATGGAGGACAACCACCGTGGAGCGAAGGTCCCGTCCCGATCTGAACGGCGCCGCGTGGCGCAAGAGCAGCTACAGCAATCAGGAAGGCGGCAACTGCGTGGAGGTGGCCGACCGGTTCCGAGGGACCGTCGTCCCCGTCCGTGACAGCAAGGTCCCGCACGGTCCGGCGTTGTGCTTCGAAACCGCCGCCTGGGCCGCCTTCATAGGCGAGTTGAAGGCCGGGCACCGCCGTCCCTGAGGGATGCTGTTGACGAACTTCCGCGCGGCGAGAGCCGATTGTGCGCTCAGTCCCAGCGACACGCCATACGCGCGGCGTGTCGCTGGGACTCTCGCACCATTTGTCGGCCGCCCACCGGATTCGCCACAGCATCCACCGTCCCTGAGGCGGCCGGGCCCCGGCCGCCGCCCGTGTTCCGGGCTCACCGGGCCCTTGTCCGCGAGGGTCCGGCGGGCCACTGACCTCCCCAAAGAACCGAGGGAAAGAACTACCCACCCGCCCACCCTCCCTGGCTGGGAAGCCCGCGTCACCCGTCCGAGTGACCGGCTTGCAGGGGCGGGATACGGACGGTTACGTTCGCCGCGACAACCGCAAACAGATACGGCCCCCGGCCGGGACTGCAATCCCGAACGAGGGCCTGACCAACCAGGAAGTAGCACCTTCCCGATGGCTGACCCGCAGTCTAACGCGCGCCTGCGCGCCGACGCCGGAGCTCCCACCTCCGGCGTGATCCACGTACGCACCCGCCTCACGGCCGACTTCACCGTGGTCTCCAACGCCCTCGCACAACGGCGCGGCAGCGCGGTCACGATCGGCGTCGCGGTGTACATCCTCTCCCTGCCCACCGGCACCCCCGTGACCATCGCCGCCCTGTGTGAGCACTTCACCGAGGGCGAGATCCTCATCTCGCGGGCGCTCAGGGAGCTGGAAGCGGCCGGATACCTGGAGCGCCGCCGCGAGCGAACGCCGACCGGGCAGGTCCGTACCCGAACGTACTTCTACGACGTCCCCGGCGGCGATCCGGACCTGGATCCGAACCCGGACCCGGGCGGCCCTCCCGAGCCGCCCAGGCCCCGCCGCCCCCGAAAGTGGCCCGCCCCCGCGACGGTCACGCTCGCGTCCGCGGCCGTGGAGGAAACGGTGGCCGCGCCCGTACGGGCCGAGGCGGAGACACCGATCCCGCTCGCCGACGCCGACCCGCAGGCCATCGCCGTACTCGCCGGCCTGCGCCGGGTCGACCCCCGTCTTGTCCTGTCCACGCGGGAAGCCGTACGGCTCGCACCGGCCGTCTCCCAATGGCTCGCGGCAGGCCTCCTGCCCACACAGGTCACGGACCACCTCACCGCAGGGCTCCCGGCCGGCCTCCTGATCCGCCCGGCCGGCATCCTCGCCTACCGGCTCAAGGAGACTCCCCTGCCCGCACCGGCCAGAGGCGCAGAACCCGCAGTACGTCCGGCGGTCGTGCCCATGCGCAACTGCGACGGCTGCGACCGGGGCTTCCGTTCGGCGCAACCCGGCCGCTGCCGGGACTGCCGATCCGGGGACCATCTCCGTGCGACCGGCTGAGCCGGTGGCTCGGTGTGCGGTCCACCCGCAGGTGGAAGTGTTGATGTGCGACGATGCGAAACTCAGCACAAAGAGGAGGTGGGGCATGGTCGACAGGTTCCAGGACGGGCTTCTGACGCCCACGGAAACGGCCTCCTACCTTGAGATTCCGCAGTCGACTCTCATTTCTTGGTTGAAGAGCAAGGCCGCCGGAGCCCCCCTGGTCCATCAGGTGGAGCCGGTGCGGAAGGGGCAGCCCTCGGTGCCGTTCATCGCGGTGGCCGAGGCGCACGCCCTTCGTTCTCTGCGTTCCCTGGGGCTCCGCATGAGCGAGATCAGGGAGGCGGCTGCCGCTGTCCGGGACGCCTTCGACACCCCGTACGGACTCGTGTCCAAGCGGATTGCCACGGACGGCGTGGACATCTTCGTCGAGCACGGTTGGGGGGATCTCCGCAGAGCCCGCGACGGCCAGGCCCCATCCAGGAAGTGGTCTCCGACCATCTCCGCTACCTCACCTGGGAGCCGGGCGACGACTTCCCCTCCAGCCTGCGGCTGAGGCAGTACCCGGACTCCGTCCCCGTCGTGATCGATCCGAGGTTCGGCCACGGTCTCCCCGTTGTGGCCGCCAACCGCGTCACGGTCCAGGCCATCACCGACCTGTGGGAGGCCGGCGAGTCCGCCGAGGACATCGCGTACGACTACGACATGACGCCTGAGCAGGTGGACGCGCTCTGCCAGGCAGTGGTGCACCTTGTCGCCTGAGTTCTTCCTCGACCGGAATCTCGGGCGTCGTGTCGCCGAGGGGCTGAGAGCCTGCGGGTGGACGGTCCACCGCATCGGGGACGTCTTCCCCGGTCCGGACCGGCTTGCCGCCGCCTGGGACGAAAACCGAAGCCCAGCCCTTCGCGTCGAAGGCGAGGGCTCAGCTCCCATCCGTGCAGTACCTCTGGAGTTCCCGCGAGCCCCGCGCCGAGCAGATCCCGCTTGGCCCGCATGTCCGCGCGGAACGCCTCGAAGTACGTGTCGGGCAGCGCCAGCGCCTCGGCGACCGCGTACTGGAAGGGCCCCGAGGCCACGTACGTCAGGAACTGCTTCGCCGAGCGGACCGCCGCCACCAGGTCGGGCGCGGCCGTCACCCAGCCGACGCCTCGTTCACACACCCATTCGTATGCGGCGCACCGGGCTCACCGGAGTCCGCCGTCGCCGGTCGGGACGCCGACCGGATCCGGGCATCTCCGCCGCGCAACCGAACGAACCGTGCGGCCGGGGACGGAATCGGTGGATCGCGGGGCACCCCGAGCATCATGTTTCGAGGAGCGCGGTCAGGACGACGGCGGGATCGGCGTCAGGCGGTCCCGCCGGCCACCAGGTGCCCTGGTCCTTGGTGTACGGGTACCACAGTCCGTCCCGGCCCAGGCGTAGTTGGGCGTCGCCGCCCTCGACGGTCCAGCGGTTGCGCCAGGAGCGGAGCCGGGGTGGTCTGCCGTCGGCCCAGTCCGCTCGCAGCGCCTCGCGGTCGCGCTCCAGGCGGGAGGCGGGCGGGTTCCAGGGGCTTTCCAGGGTTTCCAGGGATGCCACGCCGCCGTGCCGCCACGCGCGGGTGGCGGCTGCGAGTTCGCCGGGAGTGCGGCCGCAGTTCGAAGCGATCCTGGCGAAGACGTCCAGGGCGGGGTGAGTGGCGGTGAGGCGGACGGCGTCCTGCCATTCGGTGAGCGGGGCGGGTGGGGCGGTGTCGGCGTGCCGTGCGCCGAGGGCCGCGGCGAGCAGGTGGTGGGCACGCGTCGCGGCGTCGGCGGCGAGCAGTTCGAGCGCGGCCGGGTCCAGACCGGGCTCCGGGACGGCCGAGTCCACCAGCGCGGGGCCGCGGCCGGACCGTTCGGGCAGCGGCGGCGAGTTGGGCAGGGGCGGCAGCGCTGTGCGGGAGACGAAGGCGGGCCCGGCGGGATCGCCGGGCCTGGCCGGGGGTGCCGCCGGGTCCGTGCCTGCGGTTGCCGCGTACGCTGCGGCTTCGGCGGCGCCGCGGGCGGTGTTGCGGCGGCCGAGCTCGTCCATCAGCTCCCGCTCGCCGCGGCCCCGCAGGAGCAGCAGCACGAAGGGGTCGCTGTCCAGGAGCCGGGCGACCTGGTAGCAGAGGGCGGCGGCGTGTTTGCAGGGGTAGCCCCAGTCGGGGCAGCTGCACGCGGGGTCGAGGTCCCGGGGGCCGGGCAGCAGCGGGACGCCGGCGGCTGCGGCGTCGTCGGCGAGCCCGGCGGGCATCTCGCCGTCCAGCAGTGCGGCGATGTTGGCGGCCCGCTCGGCGATCATGTCGAGCAGCTGGTCCCACTGCTGGTCGGTCAGCTGCTCGACCGTGACCTTGGAGCGGTACGGGGTGCGGCGGCTGCCCTGTACCGGGGCGGCTGCCGAGCCGGGAGAGACGGTGACCTGGCCGACCGCGCCGCCGCGCGCGTAGGTCCGGCCACGTTGCAGGCGGCCGGAGTCCAGGGAGGACTCCTCCAGGGCCCGCAGCCATTCGCGGCCCCACCAGGATTCGGCGAAGGGTGCGCGACTGCCCTTGGCAGGAGGGAGTGCCTCGAAGACGCGGGCGGCCGACTTGCCTGGTCGGCTGCGCCCGGTCATCGTCCCGTCCTTCGCAGTGTGACCAGCTCGGCCAGTTCGCCGTCGCTCAGTTCGCTGAACGCCGCCTCGCCCGAGCCCAGCACCGAGTCGGCCAGTTCCCTCTTCTGACGGAGCATCTCGGCGACCCGGTCCTCCACGGTGCCCTCGGCGATCAGCTTGTGCACCTGGACCGGCTGGGTCTGTCCGATCCGGTAGGCGCGGTCGGTGGCCTGGTCCTCCACGGCCGGGTTCCACCAGCGGTCGTAGTGGACGACGTGTCCTGCCCGGGTCAGGTTCAGACCGGTCCCGGCGGCCTTCAGGGACAGCAGGAACACCTTCTTCTCCCCGCTCTGGAAGGCGTCGACCATCTCCTCCCGCCGTTTGACCGTGGTGCCTCCGTGCAGGAACAGGGTGTCCACGCCCCGGTCGGCGAGGTGGCGCTCGATCAGGGTGCCCATGGCCACGTACTGGGTGAAGACCAGGGCCGATCCGTCCTCGGCCAGGACGGTGTCCAGGAGTTCGTCCAGGAGTTCCAGTTTCCCCGAGCGGCCGGGGAGCTTCGCGCCCGCGGGTTCCTTCAGGAACTGCGCGGGGTGGTTGCAGACCTGCTTCAGGCCGGTGAGCAGCTTCATCACCAGGCCGCGCCTGGCGATGCCCTGCCTCTCCTCGATCTCGGCCATGAGTTCGCGTACCAGCGCCTCGTACAGCGAGACCTGTTCCTTCGTCAGCGACACCGGCTGGTCGGTCTCGGTCTTGGGCGGTAGTTCGGGAGCGATGCCGGGATCGGACTTGCGCCGGCGCAGCAGGAAGGGGCGGATCAGCGCGGACAGCCGCAGGGCGGCCTGTTCGTCGCGGTCGCCCTCGACAGCCGTGGCGTAGCGGTCACGGAAGGAGGTGAGCGTGCCGAGCAGGCCGGGGGTGGTCCAGTCGAGCAGCGACCACAGTTCGGACAGGTTGTTCTCGACCGGGGTGCCGGTCAGTGCGACCCGCCCCCGCGAGGGGATCCGGCGGAGCGCCTGGGCGGTGAGCGCGTGCGGGTTCTTGACGTGCTGGGCCTCGTCGGCGACGAGCAGTCCCCAGGGCTGCTCCCCGAGTCGTTCGGCGTCGCGCCGCATGGTGCCGTAGGTGGTCAGGACGAAGCCGCCCCCGCCTCCGCCGCCGAGGCCGGACAGGTCGCGGCCGGGGCCGTGGAAGCGGCGCACCGGGGTGGCCGGTGCGAAGCGCTGGATCTCGCGCTCCCAGTTGCCGAGCAGCGAGGCGGGGCAGACCACCAGGGTGGGGCCGGCGGTGGCTTCCCGCTCCTGGCGGCGCAGGTGGAGTGCGATCAGGGTGACGGTCTTGCCCAGGCCCATGTCGTCGGCGAGACAGCCGCCCAGGCCGAGCGAGGTCATCCGGTGCAGCCAGTTCAGGCCGCGCAGCTGGTAGTCGCGCAGGGTCGCGGCAAGGGCTTCCGGCGGCCCCTGGGGCTCGCGCGCGGCGCGCGCCTCGGGGTCGGTGATCCGGGAGCGCAGTTCCTCCAGTACGCCGCCGGCGGTGACCGCCACCTGTTCGCCGTCCACCTCGACGCTGCCGGTCAGCGCGGCGCCCAGAGCGTCGATCGTGGTGAACGTCGCCGTCCTGGACCGCGCGGCCCGTCGCAGTCGGCGGACCAGCTCCGGGTCCACGACCACCCACTGGTCGCGCAGTCGCACGATCGGCCGGTGCGCCTGGACCAGCCGTTCCAGCTCCTCCTCGGTGAGTTCGCGGTCCCCGAGGGCGACCCGCCAGCGGAAGTCCACCAGGCCGCCGGAGGACAGGAAGGACTCGGCCGAGGACTGCGTCCCCCGGCGGCGTACGGGTTCCAGGACGCCGGAGGCGGTCAGCTCGCGAACCAGTTCCTTGGGCCAGTGCACGGCGACCCCGGCGGCGGCAAGGCTTTCCGCCGCGTCGCCCAGCAGCGCCTGGGCCTCCTCGTCGGACAGCTCCAGGCCGGCCGGGGCGGCGGAGTCCAGCAGCC
>NZ_JAPWHT010000649.1:0-4229 GCF_027270795.1 Streptomyces sp. ActVer | reverse complement strand
CGGAAGGATCGGAAGCGCCGGAAGCGCCGGAAGCGCCGGAAGCGCCGGAAGCATCCGAAGCAACTGGCACGGTTGGTGCGGCCGGTGCGGGTCACACGGTTGAAGTTGCTGGGGCGCTCCAGGCAGCCGGGGCCGACGACACCGGGCCGTACGCCCTGTCGGCCCCCGACGAGGCGACGCGGCACGGGCGTTCGCTGCGCGTCGCGCTGGTGGCGGGGTCCGTGGCGCTGGTGCTGGCCGTCTCCTCGGCGGTCCTGCTGGTCGTACGGCTCTCGGACGGCGACAGCAGGGCGTCGGCAACGCCTCTCGGCTCGGCCACCTCGTCCGTGTCGCCGTCACCGTCACCGTCGGGGCCGCGTACGTACGCCTGCGAGGTGGAGCGGATCGACGGCCGCTGGTACGCGGGCAACAGCCGTACCCGGGACGCCGTCCTGGCGGAGGGCCTCGCCGGTCCGGAGGTGGCCGAGGCACAGTGTCTGCTGCGCAGGGCGGGTTTCGCCCCGGGGGTCGTGGACGGGATCTACGGTCCGCACACCAAGAGCGCGGTCGAGCGGTTGCAGAAGCAGGCGGGCCTGGTCGTGGACGGCATCATCGGCCGGCACACCTGGGGAGCGCTACGGCGATGACGCGCACGACGCCGTCGCCGGAACGTGCACGACTGGCGGCAGCGCTGCGGGACCTGCGGACACGCACCGGTCTGAGCATGGTGGGCCTGGCGGAACGGACCGCGTTCAGCAAGTCGTCCTGGGAGCGCTATCTCAACGGCAAGAGCGTGCCGCCGCGCGACGCGGTGCGGGAACTGTGCCGGCTCGCCTCCGAACCGGAGGGGCGATGCCTGGCGCTGTGGGAGATCGCGGAGTCGGAGTGGAGCGGGCGCGCGGCACAGGCACGGCGTACGGATCCGCCTGCCGAGGCGCCCGCGGAGACGCCGTCGACAGCTCCGGAACCGGTCCCGTCCGAGGCGTCCGCTCCGGCACTACGGGATGACACGCGCTCAGGGCACAGGGGTACGGCCGTTGCGGTGCTCGCGTCGGTGTGTGCCGTGGTCGTCGGGGGTGTGGCGATCACTCTCTTCCTCGTCCTTGGCCAGGACGCGCCACGCACGTCCTCCTCCGCCTCCCCGTCAGCCACCGGGCCGCGTTGCCGGGGAGCGGCGTGCGAGGGCAGGAGCCCGATGGACATGAAGTGCGGGGTCGGGCCGCAGACCCTCGCCTCGTACCGCACCGCCTCGGGAGCGATGCTGGAACTGCGCCACAGCCAGACGTGCGGGACCAGTTGGGCCCGGATGTGGGGGACGCGGATCGGCGACCGGCTGGAGGTGACCGCGGACGGCCGTCCCCGTTCCACCGAGGTCGAGGACGAGGCCGACGCGGCGGCGTACGTCTACACCCCGATGACCACCACCGGCTCCGGCCAGGTCGTACGGGCCTGCTTCCGTCCGACGTCGAACGGCAGGTCGGACATCAAGGAGGAGTGCTTCGAGAGCCGCGTCCGCTGAACGACTGATCGCGCGCCCGGCGAGCCCACCCGAATCTCACGCGCCGGGCCGACCGGCCGACAGGACCGGTCCGAGGAGCCGTCACCTCTCCGGACCGGCCTCGGCGGTCAGCCCAGAGTCACCCGCAGGACGCGGTCCGCGCCGTCCGGCTCGCCTCCGTTGGCGTCGGCGTTGGTGGTCGCCAGCCACAGCTGTTCGCGGCCGGGCACCTTGACGACCGTACGGAGCCGGCCGTACGTACCGACGTAGTACGCCGTCGCCGTGCCCACGTTCTCGGTGTCGCCGTCGATGGGGATGCGCCAGAGGCGCTCGCCGCGCAGCGCGGCCATGTAGACGACGTTGTCGGCGATGGCGATGGCGCTGGGCGAGGCCTCGCCGGTGGTCCAGGTCTTCTTCGGGTTGGTCATCCCGGCGGTCGAGCAGGTGCCCTCACAGGTGGGCCAGCCGTAGTTGGCGCCCGGCTTGATCAGGTTCAGCTCGTCGAACCGGCTGTTGCCGAACTCGGCCTCCCACAGCCGTCCGTTGCGGTCGAAGGCGAGTCCCTGCGGATTGCGGTGGCCGAGGCTGTAGACGTAGTTGCCGAAGGGGTTGCCGGGGGCCGGCTGACCGGAGGTGGTCAGGCGCAGGATCTTGCCGTTGAGGGAGTTCCGGTCCTGGGCGAGGGCGGTGTTCTGGGCGTCGCCGGTAGTGGCGTACAGATAGCCGTCGGGGCCGAAGGCGAGCCGTCCGCCGTTGTGGTACCGGGCCTTGCTGATGCCCTGGAGGATCACCGTGTAGCCGGTGAGCGAGGTGCCGTTGTACGTCATGCGGGCGATGCGGTTGCCCTCGGCGGCGGTGTGCATGAAGTACACGTAGTGGTTGGTGGCCCAGCCGGGGTCGACGGCCACCCCCATGAGTCCGCCCTCGCCGTTGGTGGTCTGACTGTTGGGGACCGTCCCGACCTGGGTCTTCGCACCCTCGGGGGTGACCTTCCAGACCCGGAAGTCGTCACGCTCGGTAACCAGGGAGTGGGAGCCGTCGGGCAGCCAGCCGACACCCCAGGGGACGGTCAGCCCGGTGGTGATGGGGGTGACGCCTGTCGGTACCCCGGCGACCGCCGCGGGAGCGGTGGTGTCGGCGGTGTCGGCCCGGGCCGTTCCGAGTCCGGGGACTCCCGTGAGCAGCAGCCCGGTCAGGGACAGGGCCGCGCCCGCGGTCAGTGCTCTACGGGTCATGCGCCTGCTGGTCGTTCGCATCGGTCCTCCAAGTGGGGGTTGGAAGGGATCTGGTGGTGGGTCACGCCCTCCGAGGGCCCTGCGGGGCGCCTCGCGGGGGACGGGAACGAGGGACGGTCGGCGCGGCGGCCCGCGATGCGGGCGCGTCGACGAGTGTCCGTACCAGCCCGTGGTCGGGGGACAGCCGGCACACGGGATCGGTGCGGGAGGCGTCGCCGGTGAGCGCGTACGCCTGGCAGCGGCAGCCGCCGAGATCCGTTTCCCGCTCGGGGCAGGAGCGGCAGGGTGCGGCCATCCAGTCGGTGCCCCGGTAGCGGTGGAACGCGGGCGATTGGCGCCAACTCCACTCCAGGGAACGGTCTTTGACGTTCGGGGCGTCGAGCCCCGGCAGTGTGGCGGCGGCCGGGCAGGGCAGCACCGTGCCGTCGGGGGCCACGGCCAGCGAGACGGCACCCCAGCCGCCCATACAGGGCTTGGCGATCCCGTCGATGTAGTCGGGCACCACCCACACCACGTCCACCCGCCCGGCCAGTTGCTCCCGCCGGGCCTCGACGACGGCCCACGCCCGCTCGATCTGTTCCCGGCCGGGCAGCAGCCGGTCCCGGTTGACCAACGCCCAGCCGTAGAACTGGGTGTTCGCCAGCTCGATCCGCTCCGCGCCCCAGTCCAGGGCCAGATCGAGGAGGGCGCCGATCGCGTCCAGGTTGTCCCGGTGGAGTACGACGTTCAGGCCCAACGGCAGTCCCGCCTGCCGGACCAGGGCCGCGGCCTTCCGCTTGGCGGCGAAGGAGCGGGTCCCGGCGATCCGGTCGGAGGCGGCGGATTCGGCGTGCTGCACGGAGAGTTGGACACTGCGCAGCCCGCGGTCGATGAGGGCGGTCAGCCGCTCCCGGGTCAGGCCGACGCCACTGGTGACCAACTGGGTGTAGATGCCCGCCGCGTCGGCCGCCTCGACGATCTCGGGCAGGTCGCGCCGCAGCAGCGGTTCACCGCCGGAGAGGTGGGTGTGGACGACGCCCAGCTCCCCGGCCTGGCGCATGACGTCGGCCCACTCGTCGGTACGGAGTTCCGCGGATCTCCGTACCAGTTCCAAGGGGTTGGAACAGTAGGCGCAGTGCAGCGGGCAGCCGTGCGTGAGTTCCGCGAGCAGCGCCCAGGGAGGGGCGACGGGCGCGGCGGAGGTCTCGGTCATCGGATCCAGCCCTCCTCGCGCATCCGCCCGAGAAACTCCGGAACCTCCGTGGCGACGGACGCGTCGGGAAAGCGCTCGGCCAACTCGGCCACGATCGTCTCGACTTGGCGTCGGCCGTCGCAGAGCCTCAGGACGGCGCCCGCGCTGCCCCGCAGCACGACCACGCGTTCCGGCATGAGCAACAGGTCGGTGCCGCGCACCCGGTCGTGCCGGAGCATGACGGACCGGCTCAGCGCCGGAGTCCAGAGCCCGGCGTCCGCAACGGTGCCTTCACCCGCCTCCGCGCCCGTGTCCGCGCCCGTGTCCGTGTCCGTGTTGGCATCCT
>NZ_JAPWHT010000648.1:0-4231 GCF_027270795.1 Streptomyces sp. ActVer | reverse complement strand
CCAGCCACGAGCAGGCCGGGCACGGTGTGCCGGCCGTCCGCCGCCAGGGCGCGGGCCTCGGCGTCGATGAGCAGACCGCCGAAGGTGAACGTGATCGCGGGGGCGGCCTCGATCACGTAGAAGGGCGGCTCGTCGAGCGGTTGCCGGTCGAGCAGTCGCCCGGGGGCCGGCTCGCCGCCCCCGCCGACGGTGGTGTTGTACTCCTCGACCCGGTCACGGATCCCGGCGCCCGGGTAGCCCCACTCCTCGGGCATCCACGCGAACTCCTCCAGGCTGTCGGCGACCGCGCTGCGGGCGCCCGCGCGATGGCAGAGCTGGAACTTGTCCACCCCGGGGATGCCCTCCACGTACGACGCGGAGATCCATTCCCGGTGCACCCGCGCGTCGGCGACCAGCAGCCCACGGGCCTGCGGTCTTTCCAGCAGTGCCATGGTGGTCAGATGATCCCCGACGGTCTCGTCGACGAACCGTTCGCCCGTGAGGTCGAACAGCAGGGCGTGCTCGCTGTAGTAGAGGGCGAGGTCGACGAATCGGGAGGGGTCGGCGAGGGAGACGCCCGCGGGCATCAGATGCCCGTAGAAACCCGCGTCCTTCTTGCCGAACGCGGCCCCCGCCGCGAGGCCGAGCGACAGCCCGTCACCGCGGCTGTGCGGGTTCGCCCGCAGCCCGATGTCCGCGGCCTGGGGATGTACGTGCTCCCTACGCAGGCCCAGATCTCCCTGGAACCCGCCGGTCGCGAGCAGGGTCCAGGTGGCGTCGATCCGGCGGATCGACCCGTCCGGCAGTACGCACTCCGCACCCGTGACCACGCCGTTCTCCGTCAACAGGGTGCGCGTCGAGGTGGCGGTCAGTACCTCGCCGCCCCGGTCGCGGATCAACCGCTCGCAGGTGTCGAGACAGTGGTTCGTGTCGAGCTGATGTCCCCGGCCGAAGCCGAGTACGGGAACCGGCGGCCGGCATTCCACGCCGAGCGACCGGATCCAGGCCACCGCGTCGGCGAACCCGTCCACCAGGGCCGCGGCGAGTTCCGCGTCGCCGTCGGGATTGACGCGACGCAATTCGTCGAAGGTGGGGGTCGTCCATACGAAGCCGGCGAAGCGTGCCGAGCCGCCGGGGCGCTCCGCCTTCTCCACGAGAACCACGGAGCCGCCTTCCGCGGCCACCCGGGCGGCGGCCGAGAGCCCGGCCATTCCGCCGCCCACCACCAGCAGATCCACTGTTCCAACACCCATAGCGGGTCCCACCGCCTTGTCGTGTCGCTGAGTGACCCGAACCCTAATTGAACTCACTTCTGTAGTCGAGAGGTGCGTCGGTACGAGCTTTGACAGGGCTGCTTTCGGCCGGGCCGCCGACGTCGGAGGGATCGGCCGGGCCGTGGATCTGGCTCGGATCGGCCAGGGGTCCGGACAGGCCGCGTGAGCGGTCCGGATCAGTCGGGGACGAGTACCGTACGCCCTCGCGCATGGCCGGATCGCAGTCTGTCGATCGCCTCCGGCGCGCTCGACAGGGCGAACTCCTCCGTCTCCACCCTGACCACGCCCTTGCGCGCCAGGGCGACGACCTCTTCGAGCTCCGGCCGCGTCCCCCAGAAAGGCAGCGAGATCCGCACCCCGGGAGGCAGCGCTCCGGGCTTGCGTACGGTGAGCTCCCCGCCGCCGCTCCCGACGACGGCCAGCTCGCCGCCCGCCCGCAGTGCGCCGACCGCGAGCTCCAGGCTGGAGTGGCTGCCGACGAAGTCGAGCACGGCGTCCACGCCGATCCCGCCGGCCCGTCGCCGGAGCACCTCCGCGGTGTCGGGCCGCAGCAGCGTGCCGAAGTGCGCGCCGCACGCGTCGGCCAGCGAGAGTGCCTCCTCGCGTACGTCCACGGCGAGGACCCGCGCCGGCGTCGTGGCCCGCAGGATCTGTACCGCCAGATGCCCCAGCCCGCCGACCCCGACGACGGCCACGCTCGCACCGCCCTTGAGCGGCGGCAGCGTCGGCCGGATCCCGGACACGGCGTGATATGCGGTGAGCCCGGCGTCCGACAGGGGCGCCGCCTGCGCGGCGGGCAGATCGCCCACCGGAACCAGCAGCCGTCCGGACGGTACGAGCAGGAAGTCGGCCATGCCGCCGTCGCGCCCCAGCCCCACTCCCGTACCCGTCCGGACGGCGTCGAGGTCCGCGCGCCGGTCGCAGTAGTTCTCCGCGCCGGCCGCGCAGCGGCTGCACAGTCCGCACCCCCAGGGGCCGTAGACGACGACGCGTTCGCCCACCGCCGGACCGGTGGCCCCGGGGCCGCGCTCGGCCACACGCCCGGCGACCTCGTGCCCGAGAGTGAACGGAGTTCGGTACGGAAGGATGCCGGGCCGGGCGTCCAGGACGTGGAGGTCGGAGCGGCACACTCCCGCCGCCTCCACCCGGATCAGGACCTCATCCGCCCCGGGTATCGGGCGTGCCACTTCGATCAGCACCGGTGGGCCGCCCCAGTGCGTCATCCGGACTGCTCTCATCCTGCCTGTTGACATGCGCGAAACGGTAGCAAAAATGAAGTCAGTTCAATAAGTGAGCGGAGGCGGGTGGATCCGATGGACGACGAAGACACGCCACACGGACGCTTCACGGGCAGAGCAGCGCTGGTCACCGGAGCCGGCTCCGGCATCGGCGCGGCGGTCGCCCGGCGACTCTCCGCGCAAGGAGCCGTGGTCTTCGCCGCGGACGTCGACGGCGCCGCGGCCGAGGCGGTCGCCAAGGAACTGCCCGGCGTACACGCGGTGACCATGGACGTCTCGGACGCCGACCAGGTCGACCGCGCGGTCGAAGGGGTCGTACGGGCGCAAGAGCGCCTGGACGTTGTGGTGCACGCGGCCGGAGTCGACGACCCGGAGGCGAAGCAGTGGATCGCCGAGGCGCTCCTCGACGAACGGCCTCCCGATGTCGTCACCCGGCTCGACGGGGCCGCTTGGCGGCGTGTCATGCGGGTCAACCTGGACGGCACCTTCCATGTCCTGCGGGCCGCGCTGCGGGTCATGGCGCCCCGCCGGTCCGGTGCGATCGTCACCGTTGGCTCTTCCTCGGCCTTCGACGCTCCGGCCGGCTATCCGCACTACGCGGCCTCGAAGGCCGGTGCGCACGCGTTGAGCCAGGCCGTCGCCAAGGAGGCGATCGCGTTCGGCGTCCGCGTGAACACGGTGGCGCCGGGGCCCACCGAGACGGGGATGGCGGCGCGGACGCCTGCCGCGTTGCGGCAGGACCTGGCCGATCCCCGGGTGCGGCCCTACGCGACGGCTGGGGAGATCGCCGACGTCGCGTTGTTTCTGGCCAGCGATGAGGCGGTGAATCTCGTTGGGGCGGTTCTGCTGGCCAACGGGGGGCGGTTCACGGTGTGAGGGGTCCGGGGGTGTGGATTCGATGATCGCTGCGGGTGTGTCGTGGCTGGTCGCGCCCACGCGGCGGAGCCGCACGATGTCACAGCCCCGCGCCCCTGGAGGGGCGCCCATGGAACCGGAGTTGTTTGGTCTAGGGAGGTCTGTGTGAACCGGCTCGATGTGGATCCGGCCGTGTTGCTGGAGAGCGAGGAGCGGCGTCAACTGCGGGCGGTTCTGCGGGACTTGTTCGCCGAGACCTGTGGGCCCGAAGAAGTGCGCAAGCAGGTGGAGAGTGCGCGCGGGTA
The DNA here is from genome assembly GCF_027270795.1 of Streptomyces sp. ActVer. Taxonomy (NCBI): domain Bacteria; kingdom Bacillati; phylum Actinomycetota; class Actinomycetes; order Kitasatosporales; family Streptomycetaceae; genus Streptomyces; species Streptomyces sp. ActVer. The sequence goes on along the minus strand of NZ_JAPWHT010000648.1, from coordinate 580 downwards.
CGACCAGGCACTCTGGGCGCGGCTCGCCGGGGAGATCGGGGTGCACGGGCTTGCTCTGCCGGAGGAGTACGGCGGTGGGGGTTACACCTTCGCCGAACTCGCCGTGGTTCTGGAGGAGGCCGGGCGGGTGCTGTGTCCGGCGCCGCTGTTGCCGGCCGTCGTGCTTGCGGGGCACGCCCTGCTGGGGAGTGGTGATCGGCGGGCCTGTGAGCGCTGGTTGCCCGGGATCGCCTCCGGTGCGGTCACGGCCACGGTCGCCGGGTTCGTGCAGGCCGCCGATGTGACGGCCGAGCGCGGGCCCGACGGCTGGGTGCTGCGGGGGGAGGCCGACTTCGTGCCCGACGGCGAGGGCGCAGATCTGCTGCTGGTCGTGGCCCGGGCGCCGGACGGGGAGCGGCTGTTCGCCTGTGAACCGGCGCCGCCGCACGGGACGCATGGCTCGGCCTGTGATCGCACGGCGTGGACGATTCCGGTCATCTGCCTGGGCCCACCGACCGGTTCGGCCGACGTTCCCCGGAAGCGGACGAGCGCCTGGCGGCGGGTGGGATCGAGAACGCGACGGGCCGTGCGATCACAGGCC
>NZ_JAPWHT010000647.1:0-4258 GCF_027270795.1 Streptomyces sp. ActVer | reverse complement strand
TGGTCCGGGGAGTACGCCGCGAGCAGGGCCGCGAGCGCGCACCAGCCCACCGCGATCCGGCCGCAGACGGCGGGCAGTTCGTCCAGCACCGCGGGGACGGGCGCGGCGCGGTACAGCAACCCGTGCGCGTTCAGCCACAGCACCGCGAGTACCAGCGAGGCGACCGGCAGCGGATGCGTCCAGGGCAGCACCAGGCCGCCGCCGAGCAGTGCCGCGCAGACGTCCACGGCAGGCAGCGGCAGCCGCGAGGCACGCCGTACGAACGGCCGTCCGCCGCTGGGGAATCTGAAGCCGCCGGTGGCCTCGCGCGGCGGGATGACCGAGACGGGCGAGAATCCGTGGTCCGTCGCCCGCGGCCGGCCACCGGGGGAGGGAACGGTACTTTCCGCAGTCACGTGTGGATGGACTCCCTGCACTCGGTGGCTTCCACGCCCGTCTTCCGTCCTCTGGGCCGCGTCGACCGCGTCGGCCGGGTGCCGATCAGCTCGCGGTACACCTCGGCGACGGCCTTCGCCATGCGCCCGACGTCATGCGTGGTCGTTACGTACCGGCGCCCCTGATGGCCGAGCGACTCGCGCAGCAGCGGGTCGAGCAGCAGCTCGGCGACGGCCGCGGCCAGCTCGTCCGGCCGGTCCGGCGGCACCAGACAGCGCGGTCCCTGGCCCGGCGGCAGACTCTCGCGCGCCCCGTCCACGTCGGTGATCACGACCGGCCGCCCGCAGGCCATGGCCTCCAGCGGAGCGAGCGCCATGCCCTCCCAACGGGACGGCAGGACCACCAGATCGGCGGCCTGGTACCAGGGCACGGCCTCGGTGACGGCCCCGGCGAACAGCACCGACTCGGGAGCGGCGGCCCGCAGCGCCTGTGCGTCCGGACCGTCACCCACCAGCACGAGCCGCGCCTGAGGCACCCGTCGGCTCACCTCGCGCCAGGCGTCGAGCAGGACGTCCTGCCCCTTCTGCCGGCACAGCCGCCCGACGCAGACCACGAGGGGCGCCGCCGGATCGACCCCGTCGAGCAGCGGAATCCCGGCCCGTACGGTCCCGACCGACGCCGGGTGGAAACGCTCCGGGTCGACCCCGTTGGGGATCACGGTGAACCGCCCGGCGATCCCCGACCGCCGTCCGGTCCGCCGCTCGGCCTCGCTGACGCACACCACCCGGGAGGCCCAACGCGCTCCGAGGCGCTCCCAGTTGAGGGCGAGCAGCCCCGTGACCCCGCCGGCCGCCTCGAACGACCAGGCGTGCGGCTGGAACACGGTCGGCACCCGTCCGCGCACGGCGAGCCGCGCCGCGAGTCCTGCCTTTGCGCTGTGCGCGTGCACGACGTCGGGGTCCACCTCCCGCACGACCTGGCGCAGACTCCGTACCTCCTGCGCGAGCCACGGCCCGGGCGACCGGGTCGCATGCCAGGTCCGTACACCGCAGCCCAGTCCCTCGGCCGCCGCGGCGAGTGCGCCGCCCGCCGGACAGGCGACGGTGACCTCGGCCCCGGCGGCCAGCTGGGCCCGTACGAGATCCGTGATCACGCGGGCCACCCCGCCGTCGACGGGCTGGGAGACGTGCAGGACCCGCGGCCGAGGGCCGGGCGGTGACAGTTGCATGCGTGCGTTCCTCGCTCACGGGTGGCGCTCGGAGGGGCTCAGGGGGAGGTCACTGGGGAACTCACGGGGAAAGGGGGAAAGCCGGGGGAAGTCGGGGGAAAGCAGTCAGCGCTTCGCGTCGACGGCGACGAACAGCGCTCCGGCCCAGGCCGTGTCGCGCGGCGACACCAGGCGGAAGTCCAGCCGGGCACCGCCGTGCCGCAGCCCCTTGTCGAGCTCGAAGACGTCGGAGTCGTACCCGAGCGTGTTCGGATACGCGGGCGTGCGGCCGGGGGCCGTCCGGCCGGGCTCGCTGATGGTCGAGTTCAGTACGTCGTCACGGGGGTTCGCGCCGTTGGCCAGACGGGTCGTCAGACCGCCTGCCGACAGGGTGAGCGAGCCGCCGGTACGCCCGCGGTCACCGTTGTAGGCGACGAGCCCCGCACGACCTTCGGCCCCCTTGGGGAACTCCATGCCGGGCAGCCGGACCGTCTGCTCGCCGCCCGTGCCCAGCGGGTCGAAGCCGTCCCACATCGCCAGGTGCCGCAGCGGCTCCGACTCCTTCTCGTACGCCACCATCAGCGTCCAGCCGCCCCACGCCCCGGCCGCCGAGTGGCCCATCGCCACGTTGACCTGCGCCACGGTGTAGGCGCCCGCGCCGCTCGACCGCACCAGACGGGTGACGTCCGCCGAGGCCTGGAACGCGTCCGCGCCGTGCGCGACCCGGTGCCCGACGACCGTGTCGGCGAGCACCTCCTTGTACTGGCCGCCCGGTTCGGCGATCAGCACCCGCCCGTTGTCCTTGGGCGGCTTCTGCTCACCGACCCGGAGATTGCCGCCCCAGTACAGCCGCGCGTACGAGACCCGGGCGCCGGCCGGCGGACGGACCTCGGCGCGGCTGGAGTTGTAGGTGTTCGGGTCGTTGTCGACGTCGATGTAGAACATCTCGAAGTCGTCGTTGTCGTCGTTCGCGGCCGCCCGGCCCTCGCGTGCGGCGGGACAGGACGCCGCCGACCGCTCGACGGGCCGCCGGCAGGTGATGGACGAGTTGGCGGCCCGGACGATCCCGCCGTGCTGGAGCGCGCGGTACCGCTGGGTGAAGGCGAGGCTCTCGGCCTCGGCCGCGGGGGCCGCTGACGTCGTCGGCGCTGTTGACGTCGTGGGCGTGGCAGGCGCGGCCGCCGCCGGTCCGCCCGGCGCCCACAGCGAGGCGAGGGAAAAGACACCCACCATCCCACGGCGCAGCAGAGGACCCAGGGAATTGCGCATGACCGGCATTGCCCTTTCGGGGGAATTTCGGGAAGAGGTTCTGACCCTGCGGACGGACAAGCTGTGGACATCACCTGAGTGCCGCCATGACTCCCCGTCTGTTTCAAGCGGCCTGAGGAGGAACGTAACTGTAGCCGCTATCCGTATTTATCGGTGAAACCCGTCAAGTGTGTCGTAATCATGCTGCATACACTGGTTGGCGCCGTGTCGGGCGGAGGCTCCGTGGTGGGCCCGGCCTCCGCCCGGCACTCGGTCCGGGACTTCACCCATTTGGTGGCACAACCCGCGCCAGTGCCGCGCGTTGATTCCAGAGCCGGGCACCCCGCCCGGATTGTTGTGTCAATCCCAAGGAGCACCTCTCCATGTCGCGTATCGCGAAGGGCCTGGTCCTTACCTCCGTTGCCGCCGCCGCCATGGCGGGCACCGGTGGTGTCGCCGCCGCCGACAGTGACGCGCAAGGCGTTGCCGCCCACTCCCCGGGCGTCCTGTCGGGCAACCTGATCCAGGTCCCCGTCCACGTGCCGGTCAACGTCTGCGGCAACACCGTGAACGTCATCGCGCTGCTGAACCCGGCGTTCGGCAACGAGTGCGTCAACGACTGACGTCGCTGCGCAGCCCTTGACCGGCCGTCCTCCCACAGGGAGGGCGGCCGGTCCGCGTTGCCCCGAATGGAGGGAGGAGCGACGAGCGCCCGCGGAGCGCCCGGGCATGGCGCCTCACCAGGGACAACGGACGCGTTGGCGGGCCCGGGACGCTACGGAGCGCGGTCGTTCGGTTGCAGGAGGTGCCCACGGATTCCACGGTGAGCACAAGATCCGTACGCACCACCGAAAGGACCCCTCCATGCGTGCTCTGCCCGCACGGCGTATCGCGGCCCCCGCACTCTGCGCCACGCTTCTGCTCGGGATCGCCGGACCGGCCGCCGTCGCCGCCGACCACGACTCGACCCGCGACGCCCGTTCGATACCGGCCCAGGCGCCGGTGCCCGGAGCGGACGCTCTGCTGGCGCAGGTCAAGAGCCTCGGCGACGTCGGCGGAGTGCTCACTCCGGTCACCGACCTGCTCAACGCCGTGCTCAAGGCCGACGGCGGCCAGTTGCCCGCCGCCGACGCGGCCAAGCTCGCCGACGCGGTGAAGGCCGCCATCGCCAAGGCCTCCGCGGCCGCCCCGGCCGCGGGCGCGTTGACCCCGCCCGTCAAGGCCGACCGGGAGCAGGCCGTGCCGACCGCACCGCCCACGCCGATGGCCCCGGCCAAGCCTGCCGTTCCGGCCGTTCCGGCCAAGCCTGCCGTTCCGGCCAAGCCCGCCGTTCCTTCGGCACCGGCCAAGCCGGCGACGCCCGACGCCGCGACGTCGCCGGTCGTGCCGAGCACGCCGGCCACTCCCGCGACCCCCGCCAAGCCCGCC
>NZ_JAPWHT010000646.1:0-4287 GCF_027270795.1 Streptomyces sp. ActVer | reverse complement strand
TGCCCCTCCTACCAGGTGACGTCGGGCAGCACCGTAGTCGACATGGGCACCGCGAAGGCGTCCGCACCGGGCCTCGGCGGCGAGCAGTGGACGCAGCGTGTCGAGCATGCCGTGGGTCATATGCGGCACGACGCGGCCGCCCCGGCACGAGGTTGCCGGGGCGGCCGTCTGTCACCCCAACCGGGGCCGGGGGCTCAGCTGTTGACGAGCGCGGTACCTACGGGACTCAGCGCTTCAGGAAGTCCTCGCGGGCGAGGACGCCGGTGTCGGGGTTGTCGGTGAAGACCCCGTCGATGCCGGTCGCGAAGTACGTCCTGAAGGCGCCGAAGGCGTCCCCGTAGCCGTCCGCGTCGGTGCCCTTGCGGAAGTTCGCGGGCAGGAAGGGGTTCTCGTTGCGCATCGTGTACGGGTGCAGGATCAGGCCCTCGGCGTGCGCGTCCCGGACCAGGGTGGTCGGGGTGGTGAGGTTGCCGCTCGCGTCCTTCAGGATGATCAGGTCCAGGGTCGGGCCGATGCCCTGCGCGTAGGAGGCGATCTCCTTCAGGCCCGCGGGCTTGACCAGGTCGGCGACCGTACGCGGATCGCCCGTCTCCACGAAGTCCCAGGGGCGGGTGCCGGCGGCGGACAGGAGCACGACCAGGGGGTTGCCGACCAGCTTGTTCAGGCGCTGGATGCTCGTCGGCTCGAAGGACTGGATGATGACGGGCGAGTTCTTCTTGTCCAGGCCGTGCCTGCGCAGCACCTTGGTGACCCGCTCCTCCAGGCCGAGGCCCAGCTTGCGGAAGTAGGTGGGGTGCTTGAGCTCGGGGTAGATCCAGACCTGCTTGCCGCGCTTGCGGCTCTGCTCCTCGCGCCAGCGCAGCACCTCCTCGAAGGTGGGGATCTCCCAGCGGCCGTCGTAGAGGGTGTTGTGCGGGCGGTTGGCCGGGATGCGCTCCTTGGCGCGCAGCGTCTTCAGCTCCGCGAGCGTGAAGTCCTCGGTGAACCAGCCGGTGGTGGACACCCCGTCGAGGAGCTTGGTGGTCTTGCGGCTCGCGAACTCGGGGTGCGCGGAGACGTCCGTCGTACCGCCGATCTCCGGCTCGTGACGGCAGACGAGGTGACCGTCCTTGGTGGGCACCAGGTCGCCCGCCTCGATGACGTGCGCGCCCATGTCGAGGGCCAGCTGGTACGAGCCGAGCGTGTGCTCCGGCCGGTAGCCGCTGGCCCCGCGGTGCCCGATGATCGTCGGCTTCGGCAGGCTCTTGTAGCCACCGCCGCCGGGCTTCTCGTCGGCTCTCGCCGTGGCCGGTACCCCGAGGACCGCTCCGCCGGCGCCGAGGACCGCGGCCCCGAGCAGCGCGCGCCGTCCCGGGCCGGTCCCGTTCAGTCCCTCGTTCGACTCCTGCGTCCCCATGTGCGCTCCTCCGCATACTGCGCTGCACCTGTCAAAGCGGGACGATCGTAGGTGCGCGGGGGTGACGGAGGGGAGACCTTGGACGGAACACGCGGGTGACGCTGGATGTCGTGTGGGGTGCGTGAGTTGGCCGGGGTCGGTGGGAAGGTCCTGGACTGACTTGTCATCAAACGCCGGACCGGCCGGGTGGGTGGAGGCGGCCGCGGTGGGTACCCGGCCTCCCGAAAGGCCTAACGGGTGCGGACTTCGTCACACCGTGTCGTACGGATGACAGCCGTGCGACAGGGCGCCACCGCAGGTAAACAAGGGTCAACAGTACGTATCCACTCGGTGAACCCGATGTGCAAGACCCGGGGGGCCGCGAGTATCGTCCTCACCTGCACAGACTTATACCGATCCCTTGACACCGGAGGGCACGTTGTCCCGCTTCGCGCTCATCAAGGCAGTGCTCGGACCGATCATGCGCCTGATGTTCCGCCCACGGGTGGAGGGTGCGGAGCGCATCCCGGGCACGGGCCCGGTCATCCTGGCCGGCAACCACCTCACGTTCATCGACTCGATGATCATGCCGCTCTTCTGCGACCGGCAGGTCTTCTTCATCGGCAAGGACGAGTACGTCACCGGGAAGGGCATCAAAGGCCGGCTGATGGCCTGGTTCTTCACGGGCTGCGGCATGATCCCGGTCGACCGTGACGGCGGCCGCGGCGGAGTCGCGGCGCTCATGACCGGCCGACGCGTGCTGGAGGAGGGCAAGGTCTTCAGCATCTACCCCGAGGGCACCCGCTCCCCCGACGGCCGGCTCTACCGGGGTCGCACCGGCATCGCCCGGCTGGCGATGATGACCGGCGCGCCCGTCGTGCCGTTCGCCATCATCGGCACGGACAAGATCCAGCCCGGCGGTGCGGGGTTCCCGCGGCCCGGCCGCGTCACTGTTCGGTTCGGTGAGGCGATGGAGTTCTCCCGGTACGAGGGGATGGACCGGGACCGGTATGTGCTGCGGGCTGTGACCGACTCCGTGATGGCTGAGGTCATGCGGTTGTCGGGGCAGGAGTACGTGGACATGTACGCCACGAAGGCCAAGGAAGCGGCATAGCTCCGCTGGTTTTTTTGGGGGCTCCGGGGTGGGGGGCCTGGGCTGTGGTGCGGTGCGGGTTCGTTGGGGCTTGTCGCGCAGTTCCCCGCGCCCCTATGGGCCGCTGGCCCCGACGCAGGCCGTCAAAGAGGTTGCTCGTCCGGTGGGGTGGCGTTCGTGTGGTCGGCGCCTGGGGACGGGAACCAGAGGACGAAGGTCGAGCCCTTGCCGAGGGTTGAGAAGAGGCGGATCTGGCCGCCGTGGGACTCGACTATCTGGCGGACGATCGCGAGGCCCAGGCCCGCGTGACGGTCTCGGCCACCACCGTTGCCCTTCGCGCGCCAGAAGCGGTCGAAGACCCGGGTCTGGTCGTCGTCGAGGATGCCGGGGCCCTCGTCCTGGACCGATGCCCAGAGCCAGCCGTTCACCCGGCCTGCGGCGACCGTGATTCCGGTGCCCGGCGGTGAGAGTCGTACGGCGTTGGAGAGCAGGTTGCCTACCGCCCTGCGCAGCGCGTCGTGGTCGCCGATGACCGTCAGGCCCGTGGTGAGACGCCGGTGCAGTACGAGCCCGCGCTCGGTGGCGAGCGGCGCGAACTCCTCGCAGGCCTCGGCCGCGGCCGCCGCCAGGTCGACGTCCGCGTCCGCGAGGGCGGGTGCCGTGCGGCGGGCGGTGGCCAGCAGGTCCTCGACCAGACGGGTCATACGGGTCGTTGCGCGGTCCACACTCCGGACGGCCGCCCTGCGCTCCGCCTCCTCGGACTCCTCCGCCAAGAGCGACGACGAGATCTTCCTCGTCCTCGACGACCAGTAGTCTCATCTGCCCCACCCGCCTTCCAGCATCGAGCCAAGTCGTGCCCCGTCAGGGGCGCGGGGCGTGACATTTTGCGGCTCCTCCCCCACTCTCGGCTTCGCTCGAGCGGGGGGACCCCCATCGTGGGCGCGACAAGCCACGACGAACCCGCAGCTTCGATCGAACCGGCCCGCGACCCACTCATCCATCGATGATCGCCCGCGCAGCGGCCCGCGCATCCGCCATCGGAATGGCGAACCCGATCCCTATCGAACCGCCCCGCTCCTGATCCAACGTAGCGATGGCCGTATTGATGCCGATCACACGACCGTCCGCGTCGATGAGCGGACCACCGGAGTTCCCCGGGTTGATCGACGCGTCGGTCTGCAGGGCCCGCCGCCGCTCACCGCCCTCACCCAGCCGCACGGACCGGTCGAGCGCGCTGACGATGCCCGAGGTGACGGTGCCGCTGAGGCCGAGCGGGGACCCGATGGCGAGGACGGTGTCGCCCACACCTGGCTTCGCCTGAGCACCGGCGGCCAGATCGGCGGCGCGCAGCCCGCGGGCGGTCTCCGGTTCCAGGACGGCCACGTCGTTGGCGCGGTCGTCACCGAGCACGTCCGCACGGAGGCGGCGCCCGTCCTGGAGCTCGATCGACACCTCCGAACTCCCCGCCACCACATGCGCGTTGGTGAGGATCCGGCCGCGCTCGTCGAACACGAACCCGGAGCCCTGTCCCTCCGCCGTCTCGATCGACACGACACTCGGCAGCACACGCGCGGCGACCGCTTCGAGCCCCGTGACGTTCTCCTGCCCGGCCGCGGACGCGGCGGGCTCCTCGTCTGCGACAGCCCCGGCCGCGTATCCCGCTGCACCGCCGGCGAGGACGGCGGCGAGGACCGCGGCCACGAGGGGGCTGACCTTGCGGGGAGACCTGGGAGACGGGGCCGGAGGGGGATGCGGGGCCGGGGTCGCGTACGGGCTCGGGTACGACGTCTCCGGCGGTGGGGTCGGGCCGAATCCCGAG
>NZ_JAPWHT010000645.1:0-4339 GCF_027270795.1 Streptomyces sp. ActVer | reverse complement strand
CCGCGGTGCGGGCCGATCCGGACGGGCACGCCGCGCTCGCGGGGCAGGGCAGGGCGCTGGCCGCCCTTGGCCGGACCTCGGAGGCCGTGCGCGCGTACCGGGCCGCCTCGGAGAAGCGTGCGCTGCCCCAGTACGCGTGGGAGCTGGGCGAGTTGTACGAGTCGCTGGGCCTTGGCGGCGAGGCGCGGGCCCAGTACGACGTGGTGCGGGAGCGGGTGCGGGAGGGCGCCGCCGGCGGGGTGAACTCCGATCTCGTGGCGGGTCTCTTCGAGGCGGACCACGGTGACCCGCAGGCCGCTGTGCGGCTGCTGCGGGACGAGTGGGAGCGGCATCCCTCCGCGGCGGTCGCGGATGCGCTGGGGTGGGCGCTGCATCGCGCCGGGCAGCAGGAGGACGCGCTCGTCTTCGCCACGAAGGCCACGGACAAGCAGCACGTGGGTGCGGTGCGCAGTGCGCCCTACGCGTACCACCGGGGCATGATCGAGCGGCAGTTGAAGCGGGAGGGACCCGCGCGCCGCCATCTGCAGGAGGCGCTGCGGATCAGTCCGTACTTCTCGCCGCTCGGTGTTCCGGCGGCGAAGGAGGCGTTGAGGGAACTGGGCCCGGTGTGACAGCGCCCAGTGCCCCAACGGCCTTGCGGGCTGCGGTGCCTACAGGTTGCCGCGCTTCTCCTGCTCGCGTTCGATCGCCTGGAAGAGGGCCTTGAAGTTGCCCTTGCCGAAGCCCATCGAGCCATGGCGTTCGATGATCTCGAAGAAGACGGTCGGGCGGTCCTGGACCGGCTTGGTGAAGATCTGGAGCAGGTAGCCGTCCTCGTCACGGTCGGCCAGGATCTTCAGTTCGCGCAGGGTGTCGACGGGGACGCGGGTGTCGCCGACCCATTCGCCGAGGGTGTCGTAGTAGGAGTCCGGGGTGTCGAGGAACCGGACGCCGGCCGCGCGCATGGTCCGTACGGTCTCCACGATGTCGTTCGTGTTGAGCGCGATGTGCTGGACGCCGGCGCCGCCGTAGAACTCCAGGTACTCGTCGATCTGGGACTTCTTCTTGGCGATGGCGGGCTCGTTGATCGGGAACTTGACCTTGAGCGTGCCGTCGGCGACGACCTTCGACATCAGGGCGCTGTACTCGGTCGCGATGTCGTCGCCCACGAACTCCTTCATGTTCGTGAAGCCCATGACCTTGTTGTAGAAGGCCACCCACTCGTTCATACGGCCGAGTTCCACGTTTCCGACGCAGTGGTCGATGGCCTGGAAGGTGCGGTGGGCGGGCGGCTCGACGATCGGGTCCGCGGCCGTGAACCCGGGGAGGTAGGGGCCGTCGTAGCCCGTGCGCTCGACCAGGGTGTGGCGGGTCCTGCCGTACGTGGCGATGGCGGCGAGTACGACGGTGCCGTGCTCGTCCTTCAGCTCGTAGGGCTCGGTGACCGGGCGGGCGCCGTGCTCGACGGCGTAGGCGAACGCGGCGCGGGCGTCCGGGACCTCGATGGCGAGGTCGACCACGCCGTCACCGTGCTCCGCCACGTGTTCGGCGAGGAAGTGGCCCCAGGGGGTGGCGGCCTTGATGACGGAGGTGAGGACGAAGCGGGCGGAGCCGTTCTCCAGGACGTAGCTCGCGGTCTCGCGGCTGCCGTTCTCCGGTCCGGAGTAGGCGACCAGCTTCATGCCGAAGGCGGTGGAGTAGTAGTGCGCCGCCTGCTTGGCGTTGCCCACGGCGAAGACGACCGCGTCCATTCCCTTGACCGGGAAGGGGTCTGCCTGCCGCGCGGTCTCGGGGGTGTGGTGAGTGGTCTGAGTCATGGCCGCAGGCTCTCTCCCTTCCGCAAGGTGCGCAATAGTTTGCGGATCCGCTGGGCAATATGTTCAGTGAAAGGCCTACCGGTTCGGGCTTTGTGTACAGGATGACCACCGCGGAGGCCTGCATGGCGATCGATCATCTGGACGGGCGGCTGCTGGTGCTGCTCGCGCGGGAGCCGCGGATCGGTGTGCTGGAGATGTCCCGGCGGCTCGGGGTCGCGCGCGGGACCGTGCAGGCGCGGCTCGACCGGCTTCAGTCGAATGGAGTCATCCGGGGGTTCGGGCCGCAGGTGGATCCCGCGGCCCTGGGGTATCCCGTCACCGCCTTCGCGACGCTGCAGATCCGGCAGGGCCAAGGCACGGACGTACGGGCGCACTTGGCGACCGTGCCCGAGGTGCTGGAGCTGCACACCACGACGGGCGGCGGGGACATGCTGTGCCGGCTCGTGGCGCGGTCCAACGCCGATCTTCAGCGGGTGATCGACCGGGTTGTCGGTTTTGATGGCATCGTCCGGGCCTCCACGGCGATCGTCATGGAGAACCCCGTGCCGCTGCGGATCATCCCGCTGGTGGAGCAGGCCGCGGAGGACGACGACTGAGGCGACAGTGATGGCTGAGGCGACAGGGGTGAAAAGCGGGTGAGCTTCTGGGAGTACCTGAGCAGTCGCCATCAGCAGCTCCTCGCCGACGCCTACCAGCACGCCAGCGCCGTCTTCCAGTGCATGGTCGTCGCCACGGTGATCGGCGTGGTGGTCGGTGTCGTCACCTACCGGAGCGAGTGGGCCGGGAGCCTGGCCACGACCTCGACGGCGACCCTGCTGACCATCCCCTCGCTCGCCATGATCGGTCTGCTCATCCCGCTCGTGGGGCTGGGGGTTCCGCCCACGGTGATCGCGCTGACCCTGTACGGGCTGCTGCCGATCGTGCGCAACTCGATCGTGGGACTGCGCGGGGTCGATCCCTCGCTCGTCGACGCGGCCACCGGCATCGGGATGTCGCGGCTCGCCCGGCTCCTGCGGGTCGAACTGCCGCTCGCCTGGCCGCCGATCCTGACCGGGATCCGGGTCTCCACCCAGATGCTGATGGGGATCGCCGCGATCGCCGCCTACGCCTCGGGACCGGGTCTCGGCAATGAGATCTTCCGCGGCATCGCCTCCCTGGGCAGCAAGAACGCGCTCAACCAGGTGCTCGCGGGCACGCTCGGGATCATCGTCCTGGCCCTGCTGTTCGACGCCGCGTACGTCCTCATCGGGCGGCTGACCATTCCGAGGGGGATCCGTGCCTGAGCCGACCACCACCACGGCGACCGCCAGTGCCGCGACCGCCGGTGCCAATGCCACCACCGGCGCCACCATCGAGCTGGAGAACCTCACCAAGCGGTACCCGGGGAGCCCCGACCCCGCCGTGGACAGCGTCAACATGGAGATCAGCGCCGGTGAACTCGTCGTCTTCGTCGGCCCCTCCGGGTGCGGGAAGTCCACCACTCTGAAGATGATCAACAGGCTGATCGAGCCCACGGGCGGGCGGATCAGGATCGGTGGCGAGGACGTCACCCACATGGATCCGGTGAAGCTGCGCCGCAAGATCGGGTACGCGATCCAGGCCTCGGGGCTCTTCCCGCACATGACGGTCGCCCAGAACATCGCCCTCGTACCGAGGATGGTGGGGTGGCCGAAGGCGCGGATCAACGCCCGCGTCGAGGAGATGCTGGACCTGGTCGGTCTCGACCCTGGCGAGTTCCACGGCCGCTATCCGCGCCAGCTCTCCGGCGGCCAGCAGCAACGCGTGGGCGTGGCAAGGGCGTTGGCCGCCGACCCGCCCGTCCTGCTGATGGACGAACCCTTCGGTGCCGTGGACCCGATCACCCGCGACCACCTCCAGGACGAACTGATCCGGCTCCAGCACGAGCTGCACAAGACCATCGTCTTCGTCACCCACGACTTCGACGAGGCGATCAAACTGGGCGACCGGATCGCGGTCCTGCGGGAGCGGTCGCACATCGCCCAGTTCGACACCCCGGAGGCGATCCTCACCAACCCCGCCGACGACTTCGTGTCCGGGTTCGTGGGCGCGGGGGCCGCGTTGAAGCGGCTCAATCTGTCGCGCGTACGGGACGTGGAGATCACCGACTATCCGACGGTGACCGTCGACGACCCGCTCCAGGAGATCTTCAACAAGCTCAGGTCGAGCGGTACGAACGAGATCCTGCTGCTCGACCGGCGCGGGCGGCCCTACAAGTGGCTGCGGCGCGGGGACCTGATGCGGGCCAAGGGCTCACTGGCCCGGGCGGGCACGCTGGTGCACGACACGGTGACCCGGGACGCGACGCTGCGGGACGCGCTGGAGGCCGTGCTCATCGACAACGCGGGGCGGGTCGTGGTGACGGGGCGGCGCGGGGAGTACACCGGCGTCGTGGACATGGAGACGCTGATGAACTCCGTGCACGAGCTGCTGGAGGCCGACCGGCTCGACGCGATCGAGCACCAGCACGAACTGGAGGAGACGCGCGCCGAGCAGACCCGTCACGCGCAGGAGGGCGTCGACGG